>JAUNCB010000289.1 GCA_030526765.1 Bacillota bacterium | reverse complement strand
TTCACGGAAAAAGTCAAGCACTAATTTTGTCTGCCTCTGTCGGGGAAAAGAAAAAAGCGGCACAAAAGGATGTACCGCTCAGATTGTAGATAACGCTGACTTTCATTGCCGCAGAAGGGATTGGGAAACGAAGGGTTTCCCAAATGGAATCCGCAAGCGGAATTCACTTCCGCTGAGGAAAAGCCCGAATTTCAAGGATTTGCATAGCAAATCTTGCACGAAGAAATCGGGCTTTATTCTTCTGCTAAAACTCGTCAAAATCCTGATTTTGACGAAAGCGTTAGCGCTTTTACTCTGCTTCGATCAGATCGAAGATCTCCTGTGCGGCTTTTTTGTAAAAGCCTGTTCTTTCCTCGCTGACCTGACCTGCTGTTTTGGAGCCGTAGTACAGCTTGCAGCCCTCCAGATCGTTCATTTTATGCTTTTTCATCAGCATGGAAACCACCTCTGCAGCCAGAGCGGTGCGTTCTTCGTGGTGGGTGTTTTCCCCAACGGAGGAATCGCTTTCCAGATGTGTCAGCCCGTCCACCATGCCGATATAAAAATCAATGCCCATTTCGGGGAAGAGCTGCTGGCTGTCCAGAATCATTTTCAGAAAGCCTGCCCGTTCAAAAGCAGCAAAAACTTTATCACTGGGGATGGCCTTCAGGTCGCTGTAATATTCCACGCAGGAAACAAGTAAGGTACGCTGGTCCATTTTTTTCTCTCCTTTAATAAAAAAATCACTAAAAGATATGATAGCGTATTTTTTGGAATATTTCAACAGGCGAAAAAGGAAAACTTGACAAAACCGCATTTTGCGGTAATCTAAAGAGAGTGACAATGGAGGAAGGAGAATCAGCATGGTAAATGTAAGAATAGATGAAAGCCTGAAGGAACGCTGTGCAGAGGCGGCACTGGGGCTTTTGCAGTGTAAGGTGGAGGTTTACGAAGACCCTGCGGAATTTCTGGCACTGTTAAACGGCAAGATCGCAGAGCTTTCCGAGGTGGAGCTTTCTCAGGCAAACAAACGGGATAAGATCCAGTCCACCCGCAAGGCCTATAAGGCACTGGGCAAGGAGCCCAACCGCTACCGCTCCTCTGCGGAGGCCATGTGCAGACGCATCGCCAAGGAAAGAGGGCTGTATTACATCAATAATGTGGTGGACATCAATAACTATCTGTCCATCAAATCGGGGTATTCCATGGGCACCTATGACCTTGCCCACACCACAGGGGATATCACATGGATGCGCGCCCCCGAGGGCACTGCCTACCGCGGCATCGGCAAGGATGTGCTGAATATCGAGTTTCTGCCCGTGCTTTTTGACGGGGAGGGTCCCTTCGGCAACCCCACCAGCGACAATGACAGAACCATGATCACCGAAGCAACCAAAGACCTGCTGCTGGTGTACTATGCCTTTGACGGGGACGGAGACCTGCCCGCTCTTCTGGAGGAAGCAAAGGAGCTGCTGGAAAAATACGCAGGCGGCACGGATTTTGAAACAAAAATCCTGATTTAAGAGAAAAAATTTAAGAGAAAGAAAAAAACAGTCCACGAAAATTCCTTCGCGGACTGTTATTTTTTTGCGGCACAATGGGGACAAAGACCCGTAAATTCCAGAGAATGTCCTGTGATATGAAACCCTGTTTCCGCCGCAAGGCTTTCCTCCAGCTCCCTTAGGGGACAGGTATCAATGGGGATGACCCTGCCGCAGCCGTCGCAGATGAGGCGGTGGGAATGGGGCTTGTCGGGGAGGGCATAGTATGCCTTTCCGTCCTGCCGCACGGAGCGGTGCAGGATGTGCTTTTCTGTCAGGGTGTTCAGGGTGCGGTAAACGGTGGAAAGGTTCATGGGCAGCACAGAGGCGGCCTTTTCGTGGAGCTCCTCCGCCGTAACGGGGCGGGCTTCCCCCTCCAGTAAAAGCAGCAGCAGCCGACGGCTTTTGGTGTTTTTCAGCTCTGCTTTTTTCAGAATTTCCATGTTGTCCCTCCTTTCTTTTCCGTATCATCATAGTATAGGGGCGGGGGTTTGTCAATGCGGGAAAAATCTGTTTCCTTTTACCTTTTGGACTGATTTGGGATATAAAGAACTTCCCTCCGTCAAAATAACGGAGGGAAGTATATTAACAGAACACAACCGTTCGATAAATTGGAATTTGTCAATTTGTTTTCATGTCCACTAAAACCGCATCTTCTACGGAAAAGTAGGCATTCAAATCACTGCTGATACCAGCAGCCAAGTATGCTTGCTCAAATGAAATAGTTTCTTGATTGCTCAGATATACAAAAGTTGAATCAACAGCCGCGTTGGGCATTCTTCCGCTGATTTC
>JAUNCB010000288.1 GCA_030526765.1 Bacillota bacterium | reverse complement strand
GTTCTGGAATCTAATTTATAGTTCTCCTGCATTCTCGTTCCCGATCCTTTCTTTTTGAAACCTTTTATCCTTCAATCACCAAAGGTTCTGTCAGTGGCTCCTCTTCTTCCCATGTTGTATTGAGATAGAAGGGAAAAACAAGATTGTCACTGACATTTGTATCTCTTATCGTATAATTGATGTAAATGATCAAGCATCCAGGCTTGGAATTGCTGTCAATATTGATATCCACACTCGCAAGGCGAGGCTCCTGCTTCAGCAGGTCATTGGTTATTTCTCTTGACATCAGATTCAACAGGGTTGGATTCACATCAATAAAAGTATATTCCATCAGAGAGGAACCAAAATCCGGACGAATCCAGCGTTCTGTCTTCTGTGTCATCAAGATCAGATAAACAGATTCCTTTACGCTTTCCATTCCCGATGAAACCTCAAAGCGCCCTGTCGCCGGATTGATCTTAGGTGGAAATTTCATTCCTCTGCCTAAAAATTCCTGTGCCATTTTCTCCCTCTTTTCTTTATCCAATCTTGATCGGAGAGCCTTCAATGCTTGCCACACTGCTGCTGCTCAGCTTCAGCATAGAGGTTGCTTCCATTTTGACATTGGAACCGGATGCATTCAGTGATCCGCTTGCCTCTAGCGTTGTATTTCCGGTCGTTTTCACGGTAAGCTTGTCACATTCCAGAGTGACACCGCCATTGCTGCCATTCATGGTAAGGGTAATATTATCCCCCACCTTGATCGTCAGCTTCTGCGCCGCCTTGATGGTCATCTGACCATCCTCCGTTCTCATTTCGATCATGTTTTCTTTCTGCTTATCCGTAAGAATGATTTTTTTGTTCTCATTGTCCATTACGAATTCATGGGATTCATTTGCAGTTTGAATGGTGATCTTGTCCTTCTCCCCTTCTCCCTCCATATTGTCCTCAAAGAGGATGGTATTCCCATTTTTCGTTGTAATTTTTTTATATTGATTATCCTTATCGACCACTTTGCGCAAAAAACTGCTGTTATCCTGGGCAATGCAGCCGATCACATAAGGTTTTTCAATATTCCCCTGCTCAAATGCCAGAAGCACCTGATCGCCGATCTCCGGCTGAAAATAATGTCCCCAGCTCTTTCCATGGCTGGGCATGCTGACACGCGCCCACTGCAGTTCATTGGCATCCGCATCCCTTACAGGAACGGTCACGCATACTCTGCCGGGCATATTTTCATCATAATTTTTTGCAACAATGCCGACCATTACACCAAAAATACGGTTATCTCCCGTATCTGTTTTCATGATCTGCGCTTCTGCAATTTCATCGATTATATCAAATAAGCCCACCAGTAATACCTCCTATTCCTACGGTTTCTTCCTTCGTGATACTAGCCGATTTCCCGTAAAGCTTTGTGGTAAACCCTACCGTTTCGGACATTTTATGTACCACACGATGCAGATAAAATCTATTTTCCGGAGGATCTCCCATGAATTTCAGTTCAAAAAACTTACCGGGTCTCAGCTCCGGTATCCCGACGCATTCACATTCCAGTGTGCCAAAGCGATAGGAAATTTCTTCAACCAAAGATTTCACACGATAATCCGCTTCCTCCTGAGAAGTGATGGTTGCATCCAGATAAACCTTTTCTGTTTTTTTGATAAACCGTTTGGCTTTATTGCCAATGGACAGCTTATTATTGATCTTTTCCTTGGCTTCGATCAGCTTCGCCTTTCCAACATTGATGCTGCGGGCTTTTACAGTTTCCACCTGCCCCGTGATATCATATTCCACATCAAAGAAACGCAGACCGTCTCCGGGACCCATTTCCATCAAAACCTCAGGGTCATTTTTTGCAGGACGGAAATAAACATGTCCGCAGTCCGTAAAAAACTCAAAATTATATTTTTTTGCCGCTTTCACAACAAATTCATAATCACTTTCCGCCACCATCTCAATGGTGCGGTCAGATGCCTTATTATCCGGTCCACCCATTCCCGCAGAATCCACGCCGCCAACTTCCTTATCCGGTGTGTCCGAAACATTGATGCTGCGGATGACTTCCGCATTGGTCATGCTCTGATAGGGGCCGTTCTGCAAAATCTGCTGCACCGCTTCCCCATAGCTCTTTGCATAAATCTGCTTGGAATAATTGCTTGCCATCATAGCACCCTTTACATCCATTGCAGTAATTCGGACACCGGGCGCACCGCCGTCTTCATATATAAAATTCACTCTGGAGATGTACCCGGAAAATACCGATGCCGCACTTCCACTGTATCCCAAAGCAATCTCTACGGAAGACCCAAGGAGAATATAAGGCTTCAGATCCT
>JAUNCB010000287.1 GCA_030526765.1 Bacillota bacterium | reverse complement strand
GGCAGCTTTCCTATGCGATCATTCCTTATATGAGAATGAAGCTGGAAACCCATGGATTAGGATTTCAGAATCTTTACAATATACCCATGGGCACAGAAGTTCCCTGGCTGACCTATCAGCAGTTCGGCAATCTGGTTGGCAATCTGACAGATATGATCGTTGTTGAACAGCAATGGCAGCCGGTAATCGATGCAGCATGGGAAATGCGTTCTCCGGAAGATTACGATGATAAGTTCAGTGTTCCAAAGAACGACTTCATGCGCAAGTGGCATCACAATCGTTCCGGAAGATCCATCTCTCTTGATAAGATGATGGAAACCGAAGACGGTTCTGTGTTAGCCATCGCAGATCCCCGGGCGGAATTTGAGAAAGACATCATGGATGAAAACCAGATTGAAGCATTCAAAAAATCCACGCTGACGGATAAAGATCAGGAGATCCTGCGGCTTCGGATGCTAGGACATACGGAACAGGAAATTGCGGACAAGGTCGGCTATAAAACCGCCAGTGCCGTCCATAAACGCATTGCAAAGATCGCCAGCATCTACGAGGATTTTGTCACCGGGGAATACCAAAAATATCTGGACAAACCGAGCAACTAAACACGCATTGTTAGACAGCAGTCACTATTTTGTGGCTGCTGTTTTTTCATGCAGAAAGGAGAAAATAAGAATGTCAAACGAAATCTTTGCAGACTTCCCGGATGTACTGACAGCAGAGCAGCTTGCGTCTGCTTTGCAGATTTCCAAGTCTGGCGCATACGCACTTTTGAATCATTCCGACTTCCCGACTTTGCGTATCGGAGGACGGAAAATGGTGATGAAAAAGGATCTGCTGGAATGGCTGAACAGCCGCACCAACAGACCCAAGTGAAAATACGGTCTTGAATTGAGAAAATGCAGGAATTGACGGATAGCGCAGTTAGAAATGACCTGGGCATCGTCTGAAGCATTTCTGTCAGAAAATCACCCCTCTTTCCCAATTCAAGAGCCGGGAAAAATCTACGAAATAAGGAGGAAATTCCATGAAAACAGGTCTTACGAAAAAGCAGAAGATTACAGAGCTTTATTACAACGCAAAAGACCCCATGGCTGAGATTTACACCCACGATACGAAGCTGAAACGGCGTCTGTTGAAATACGCAGAAAAATATCCGCAGCTTTGCCAGCTAACCGAGGATGACGAGCAGGGCGGTCTGCGGTTTGATATTGCAAAAGAAAGAGTCAGCATCCGTCTGACGGCACCGTACAGTGAGGAACGAAAAAGCAATGCCCGGAAATGGGCGAAAGAAAACGGTCTGCGGGGTGAATACGCTGGAAAGAAGCGAGAGAAAGCGGAAAGCGGGGACGATGCAGGAGAAACCCTTAGGAACTAGTCCTGCTAATAAAAATCAAGCAGGAAAATTGAAAATATTTCTATGTAAAATCAGCGCAGCAAAGCTGAGGCTCAAAAAATGAGTCTCTGAAATCTGCGGCTATTCTGCTTATGCAGCCTTGAGATCAACAGCAAAGTGCGCAGCCCGGTGCTCTTCCGGAGTAATCAGAACGAAAGGACGTTCATCTCGTAGGACAGCGAAGATTATGTTGCAGACCTTGTGCATAACAGCACCCAGAGCGGTCATCTTGGACTTGCTCTTGCACTTTTCTTCGTAGAAGGATCTCAGTACCGGATTCTTCGCTGTGCCGTCCACACGGAGGCTGACAGACTGTATCGCCAGAACATAAATACAGCGGCGGGCATATGGAGAACCACGCTTGGACATCTTCAGATCAGCCCCGTTGAAGTTTCCGGACTGCTTCACAGCGGGGTCCAGACCAAAGTATGCAAAAAGTTGCTTAGGCCGTTTGAATGCAGAGAAGTCTCCTATTTCGCAAACTAGCGTGACAGCGGAAAGAAAACCTATTCCCGGAATGCTTTGCAGCAAGCGAACCTGCTTTGCCATCTGAGAATTATTCTGTTCCTTCAGAAGAACTTTTACCTGCGTCAGTAGCTGTTTCGTCTGTGCATCCAGAAGACGGATCATTTCTATGTAGTGCCGGATTAAATAGAAAACACCTGTATTTCCGTGACCAAAATTCTGGGCATCCCGAGCTGCTTCCACCAACGCTTCTGCTTTTTTTCGGATATGGAGCGGGCCTTTGGATACTACTGTTTTCATAAAGTGTTCTAACTCATCCACCCCTGCTACCAGGATGGAGTCTGGAGTCAGATACTCGTACAGGACTGCCATGGCAGCGACACCGTTGACCTTGGAGAATACTGGAATGAATTGTGGAAATACTTGCCGAAGTTGGTCCTTCAACCGACAGATGTACATG
>JAUNCB010000031.1:2263-9046 GCA_030526765.1 Bacillota bacterium | reverse complement strand
TTCAAGGATCAATCCGCTTTTGCAGCGGTCGAAGATTATTTTATCAAATCTCCATTTCTTTGTCAAGCACTTTTTTCAAAATCTTTTTCGTGCTCAGCTGATTTTTCTCACCAGCGAAAATTATTATATCACTCTCAGTTTCGCTTGTCAATGTTTTTCTTCCGAAACATTCGCCGTAAACTGCTTTGATATTCTGTTTCCTGCGCCCTTTTGTCAGGCACAGTTTATTATTATACACGCTATTTCCATTTTGTCAACACTGTTTTCCAACTTTTTTCATATTTTTCCATTCTTCTTTTCTCTTCCTTATTATACGCGATCATCAGCGAACCCCTCCTCCCGCAAAAAAGGGATAAATCCCTCAGATTTATCCCTTTCTGCATAAAAGCCTTCTTCTATTATATATAATACGTTTGTTTATTTCGCAATTGCCGCCTGTCTTTTTTCCTCCATTTTAGAAACACACAGTGCACAGGCCGCATCCCCTGTAATATTAACCGTAGTACGGCCCATATCAAAGATACGATCTATCCCCGCTACCAGAGCAATCCCTTCTACAGGCAGACCAACACTCTGCAGCACCATTGCCAGCATGATCATACCCGCACCGGGAACACCTGCTGTGCCGACAGATGCCAGCGTCGCCGTCAGAACGATCGTCACCTGCTGTCCCAGCGTCAGATCAATGCCAAAGCAGGTTGCAATAAAGATCGCGCAAACGCCCTGATAGATCGCCGTACCGTCCATGTTGATGGTAGCACCCAGCGGAAGCACAAAGCTGGCCACATCCTTTTTCGCTCCCAGTTTCTGTACACATTCCAGATTCAGGGGCAATGTTCCCACAGAAGAAGCACTGGAGAATGCCATCATGATCGCAGGCATCATACCTTTGAAGAATTTCAGAGGGTTCAGACCGCTCAGCACGTTTACTGTTGCGGAATATACGATCACCATGTGCAGGATATATGCAATATAAGCCACAGCCAGAACCATCGCCAGATCCCCCAGGATCTTCGGCCCATTTTCTGCCACAACAGGTGTGATCAGACAGAAAACACCAATGGGGCTCAATTTAATAATGGCATCCATAATAAACATGGAAACTGCATTTGCACTTTCTACAAATTCAGCAAAGGCTTTCCCCTTTTCTCCCACTGCAATGGTGCCGAAGCCAAAGAACAGTGCGATCACGATCACCTGCAGCATATTTGCATTCACCATAGGAGAAACCGCATTGCTGGGGAAGATATTCACAATGGTATCAATGAAGCTGGGTGCCGCAGCCGCTTCATATACCAGATCGGATGTTTCCAGCTGGCTGAAGTTTCCTTTGAACAGGTTCGCCAGCAGCATACCGATCAGCACCGCCACCGCCGTTGTACACATATAGTACAAAATCGTTCTGATACCGATGCTGCCAACCTTACGCATATCCCGCATGGAAATGACACCGCTCATAATAGAGAACAGCACAATGGGTACTACAATGAATTTTACCAGATTCAGGAACAGTGTCCCAAAGGGCTTAATGTAATTCACTGCGATTTCCGGAGATTTCATCAGCGCACAGCCCGCAAGGATACCCAGCACCAAACCCGTAAAGATCCACAGCGCCAAGGGTATTTTTTTCTTTTCTTTTGACATGATTTTCCCTCCCAATTCATTTTATAAAATCAATTCATGTTTATTTTACATGAATCATGTTTACTTTTCAACGGTTTCATTCATTTCCCCAAAAATATCCTTCTTCGCCCCTATCAAAAAAGACACATCTTCCGATGTGTCTGATTGTAATCCAATTTTCGATCCACCTATAATAAAGCCTCCCCAACGGTATAAACATCAGGGAGGCATCATTACGTCAAAACAAAGGGATCTATTCTCTTATGTAATCATGCATGCCGCTAAGCGGTTTTTATGCTGTTCACTATCTGCCGCAGCAGATCAAAGGATATCCCCTCTATTTCCGCACCTTTTTATCTGGGGAACTGCAGCTGTGCCTGAGCCGCTGCCAGTCTTGCGATAGGCACACGGTAAGGAGAACAGGATACATAATCCAGACCGATCAGGTGGCAGAATTCAACGGAGTAAGGGTCGCCGCCGTGTTCACCACAGATACCCAGGTGAATGTCGGGACGAACGGGTTTTGCTTTTTCAACTGCCCATTTCATCAGCAGACCAACGCCTGTTCTGTCCAGTCTTGCTGTAGGGTCAACTTCGTAGATATTTTTGTCGATGTAGTCAGACAGGATCTTACCAGCATCGTCACGGGACAGACCGAATGTCATCTGTGTCAGGTCGTTTGTACCGAAGGAGAAGAATTCTGCTTCTGTAGCGATCTCATCAGCTGTCAGTGCAGCTCTGGGGATTTCGATCATTGTACCAACCAGATATTCCAGTTTTCTGCCTTTTGCTTCGAATACTTTTTCCACTGCTTCTACAACGATATTCTTAACGAATTTCAGTTCTTTGATTTCACCGATCAGAGGGATCATGATTTCGGGAACGATGTTGATACCTTCTTCTTCGGATACTTCCACAGCAGCTTCCATAATAGCTGTTGCCTGCATTCTTGCGATTTCAGGGTAGCTTACAGCCAGACGGCAGCCACGGTGACCCATCATGGGGTTCAGTTCGTGCAGACCACGTGCTTTGATTTTCAGTTCTTCTACAGATTTGCCTGTCATTTCAGCCAGCTGTGCAAATTCTTCCTCTGTATTAGGCATGAATTCATGCAGAGGGGGATCCAGCAGACGGATTGTAACAGGTCTTTCTTTCATTGCTCTGTAGATGCCTTTGAAGTCTTCTTTCTGGAAAGGTGCGATGCCATCCAGTGCCGCTTCTCTTTCTTCTACTGTATCAGACATGATCATCTTTCTGAACTTCATGATTCTGTCTGCTTCAAAGAACATATGCTCTGTTCTTGTCAGGCCGATACCTTCTGCACCAAAGTCGATTGCAACCTGTGCATCGTGAGGTGTATCAGCGTTTGTTCTTACTTTCAGGCTTCTCTTTGCATCTGCCCATTCCATGAATGTTTCAAAGTTGCCTGTGATTTCTGCTTCTACTGTAGGGATATCTTCGCCGTAGATGTTACCTGTGGAACCATCCAAGGAGATGTAGTCGCCTTCGCCAAATGTCATGCCGCCCAGTGTGAATGTTTTTGCTTCTTCATTCATTTTGATTTCTTCACAGCCGGATACACAGCATGTACCCATACCGCGTGCTACTACTGCAGCGTGGGATGTCATACCGCCGCGTACTGTCAGGATACCCTGAGATGCAGCCATACCTTCGATATCTTCGGGGGATGTTTCCAGACGAACCAGGATAACTCTGTCGCCTGCTTCTGCAGCAGCCTTTGCTTCTTCTGCTGTGAAGTATACTTTACCCGCAGCAGCGCCGGGGGATGCGGGCAGACCTTTACCGATGGATTTTGCAGCCTTCAGCGCAGCCTGATCGAATGCAGGGTGCAGCAGCTGATCCAGCTGTTTGGGTTCTACTCTCATCAGCGCTTCATCTGTTGTGATCAGACCTTCTTCTACCATTTCAACAGCGATTCTCAGCGCAGCATTTGCTGTTCTCTTACCGTTTCTTGTCTGCAGGAAGAACAGTTTGCCTTCTTCAATGGTGAATTCCATATCCTGCATATCTTTATAGTGGTTTTCCAGTTTGTTTGCGATTTCCATGAACTGGCCGTATACGTTAGGCATATCTTCTGCCAGTTTTGCAATGGGGTTAGGTGTACGAACACCGGCAACAACGTCTTCACCCTGTGCATTAACCAGGTATTCACCCAGCATTGCTTTTTCACCTGTTGCAGCATTTCTTGTGAACGCTACACCTGTACCGGATGTATCACCCATGTTACCGAATACCATCATCTGAACGTTTACTGCTGTACCCCAGCTGTAAGGGATATCGTTCATTCTTCTGTATACGAATGCACGAGGGTTATCCCAGCTGCGGAATACTGCCATTGCTGCTTCCAGAAGCTGTTCCTTGGGATCCTGAGGGAATTCCTTACCCTGGTCATCCAGATAGATCTGTTTGAAGATTGCTGTTACCTTTTTCAGGTCTTCTGCTGTCAGATCTGTATCGTATTTTGCGCCAACTTCTTCTTTATATTCGTCCAGTCTTCTTTCGAATTTGGATTTGGATACACCGATTACTACGTCTGCGAACATCATGATAAATCTTCTGTAGGAGTCGTAAGCAAATCTGGGGTTATCTGTTTTCTTAGCCAGACCTTCTACGGAAACGTCATTCAGACCCAGGTTCAGAACAGTATCCATCATACCGGGCATGGATGCTCTTGCACCGGAACGAACGGAAACCAGCAGGGGATTTTCGGGATCGCCCAGCTTTTTGCCAGCCAGTTCTTCCAGATTGCCCAGAGCAACCTCGATCTGTGCGATCATATCATCTGTCAGTTTTTTGCCGCCTTCGTTGTATTCTGTACAAGCTTCTGTGGAAATTGTGAAGCCGTGAGGAACGGGCAGGCCCAGATTTGTCATTTCAGCCAGGTTCGCACCTTTACCGCCAAGCAGGTTTTTCATGGAAGCGTTACCTTCGCTGAACATATAAACATATTTTTTGCTCATTTTACATTACCTCCTGTAAATGTATTGGATGTAAAAATTCGTCTTTGTGCGCACAGCCAATGCTATACTTCTATTACAAAAACAATCCATTTTTAATTATACCAGTTTTGCATAGAAATCTCAATATTTCCAGACTTTTCTCAGCAATTTTTCATAACAGACGGCATTTCTCATGGCGAACCCACCATTTTTTCAGAAAGTAATCTGTTTCCTGCCAGGAAAATTTATGAGAGATTACCAAAAACCGGCATCCTTCTTTTTTGACGGGTCAGCAAATTCCACGATGGTTCAGATTCGTCCCAGACGAAAAATCCATGCTTTCCCCATCCCATGTGCAAAGAGGATCGCACCCTCTTCTTTAAGATTAACCCAAATCCTCCCATTGCGCAAGAGCAGGAATTGTATTTTTTGCAAAAATTTGGACGAAAAATGTCCCACGCTTGCCTCATCCCCTCCTTTCCTTCTCAGACATAAAAATAAGGCGGTCTTTTACAAGACCGCCTTTTCTTTTTATGATTGGAAGTATCAATTACAGGATGCCGCCAACTGCCAGGAACAGAGGAGCAAATACCAGAGATACAACTGTCATCAGTTTGATCAGGATGTTGATGGAAGGACCGGAAGTATCTTTGAAGGGGTCACCAACTGTGTCACCGATAACCGCTGCAGCGTGTGCATCGGAACCTTTACCGCCGTGGTGGCCTTCTTCGATGTATTTCTTCGCATTATCCCATGCACCGCCGGCATTGGACATGAAGATCGCCATCATAACACCTGTTACCAGAGCACCAGCCAGCAGACCGCCCAGAGCGCCAACGCCCAGCAGCAGACCAACTACCAGAGGAGCTGCAACTGCCATGATACCGGGAACCAGCATTTCTTTCAGAGCTGCTGTTGTGGAGATTTCTACACATTTCTTGTAGTCAGGTTTGCCTGTACCTTCCATGATGCCGGGGATAGTACGGAACTGACGTCTAACTTCTTCGATCATTTCGAACGCTGCTTTACCTACAGACTGCATTGTGAATGCGGAGAACAGGAAAGGCAGCATACCACCGATCAGCAGACCGATGATTACGCGAGGATCCAGCATGTTGATTGCGGACAGTTTTACTGCTTCTGCATAGGATACGAACAGCGCCAGAGCTGTCAGAGCTGCAGAACCGATCGCGAAACCTTTACCCATAGCAGCTGTTGTGTTACCAACTGCGTCCAGTTTGTCTGTGATGTTTCTTACGGAGTGATCCAGACCGGACATTTCAGCGATACCGCCGGCATTGTCAGCGATAGGGCCGTAAGCGTCAACGGCTACTGTGATACCTGTTGTTGCCAGCATACCTACTGCAGACAGAGCGATACCGTACAGACCACATACTGTGTAAGCAACGTAGATACCGATACAGATCAGGATGATGGGGATCGCTGTGGATTCCATACCAACTGCCAGACCGGAGATGATTGTTGTAGCAGGACCTGTTTCGGACTGGTCTGCAATTTTCTTAACGGATCTGAAGTCACCGGATGTGTAAACTTCTGTGATCCAGCCGATCAGCTGACCTACGATCAGACCAGCGATAACAGCGATTGCTGCTTTGGGGTTGCCAAACAGCTTCAGGCTCAGTACAACGGATACGATAGCAACCAGAACCGCTGCTGTGTAGGAACCTGTTTTCAGAGCTTTGTGAGGGTTTGCATTTTCATCGCCTTTTACAAAGAAAGTACCGATGATTGCAGACAGGATACCTGCCGCTGCCAGAACCAGAGGGAACAGCGCACCTTCTGCATTGTAGTAAACCAGACCCAGTGTGATTGCGGAGATGATGGAACCAACATAGGATTCGAACAGGTCGGCACCCATACCGGCTACGTCACCTACGTTGTCGCCTACGTTGTCAGCGATAACTGCAGGGTTACGAGGGTCATCTTCAGGGATACCTGCTTCTACTTTACCTACCAGGTCAGCACCAACGTCGGCTGCTTTTGTGTAAATACCGCCGCCAACACGACCAAACAGCGCGATGGAGGAAGCACCCAGAGAGAAACCGAACAGGATGTCAGCATTGCCTGTGAACGCATAGATTGCGCCTACACCCAGAAGTCCCAGACCAACTACGCACATACCCATAACTGCACCGCCGGAGAATGCGATAGACAGGGCTTTGTTCATACCGCCTGTTCT
>JAUNCB010000031.1:0-2163 GCA_030526765.1 Bacillota bacterium | reverse complement strand
CAGGCGCCAGATAAACTAAATTTGCCATGATAATAATCCCCCTGTTTCTTAAATAAATAGTGGATAATGATAATAACGCGGAATATGCGATCCTTCCTCTTCGAAGGAGCCTCCTCCACAGAACAGCCGCATCTTTTTCACATTCCGAAAAAAACAAATACACTGCCATCGCCGGTGTGCCAAAGCCCTGTTCTTTTTCTGCACACGCAGTGCGGCGTGTATTCAGCCTGTTTCTGTGTACTAAGTCATATTCTGTCCCACTCAATAGTATAAACGATTGTATACATAAAAATCAAGTCCTGACACCTACGCAGATATACTAAATTTCCGAATGAATTTTGTTATTTTTGAACAATTTTTCATAGATACCGCAAAAAACCCCTCCTCTCGCAGGAGGAAGGGTCGTTTTTTCACACACATTTCTATCATGCATCAGCACAGGAACTGGGCAACCAGAGGAAGGGTCACCACAGAAAAAATCGTAGAGACAAAGGTATACTGGCTCGCCCTTTTTTCATCTGCGCCGTACTGATCCGCAAAGGAAGGCAGTGCCGCCGCCGCAGGTGTTGCCATCAGCACCACCAGAACACTCAGTGCCATGCCGCTCATAAAGGTCTGGCAGATGGCTTTGGTGATAATGGGCATCACGATCAGCGTAAAGAAGCTGAAGATATATACCACCTTATCTCTGAAAATCTCTCTGACATTTGCCGCTGCCAGCAGAGAGCCGATATAGATCATAGACAGACATACCGTTGTATTGGCAGAGAACTGCATCATATCAAAGACAGGCTGAGGCAGGCGAATGGAATTGACAAAGCAGAACACACCGATCACCGCAGAAATGCAGATCAGACTGGTGCAGATCTCCTTCAGCATCCCCTTTGCCGTTTTCTTATGCTCGCTGCCCATGGCAAAAAGCACAGAGCAGACCGTAAACAGGAATACATTGCAGGTAAACATGATCGCCACACAGAAGATCAGCCCCTCCGCGCCATACATCGCCAGAATCAGAGGCTGGCCCATAAAGATAACATTGCTGTAAACACCGCCGCCGCTGAACAGCCCCAGTTCCGCCGGCTTCATTTTCATACACTTACCCACAATGAAAAACATCAGCGCACCGATACTGCACATTAAATAGGTAGCAATACAGGTAACCAGAAACCCTTTGAATATTTCAGGGGAATATTCCCGCTGCAGCAGAACCACCATATTACAGGGCACCGCCACCCTCGTCAGCACAATGGAAAGCCCCTTTGCATTGGCAATGGAAAGCATATTCTTTTTATGCAGGATAACCCCAACGATCATCAGAAGCACCATAGTGGTCAACTGATAAATAACAGGAATTGCCACAGGGCAGTCCTCCTTTTCCTTTTTCTATTGCCCGCAAACGGGCCAATTTCCAAAAATCACACCAGCCCATTTTAATACACTTCCCCGCTTTTTGCAACCGATTTTCAGTCTTTTCCGCCGACGCAGGTCTTTCTTCTCTCCCAGTACAGCTTCTGTACCAACTTTGCCGAAGCCGCACCCAGGATCGCTCCGCAGAAAACATCCAGAGGAAAATGCACCCCCAGATACAGACGGGAGAAGCCGATCAGCACCGAAAGAATATATGCCGCAATGCCCCATCGTTTATCGATACAGTAAAGGGCCGTAGCTGCCGCAAAGGATGCAGAGGTATGCCCCGAGGGAAAGGATGCATCCCCCACAGGCGGGATCAGCGGTGTATAATCCCACACCACATAAGGGCGGGTGCGGTCAACCAACGGTTTCAGTATCAGATTGCACAGCAAGAAATTCGCCGCCAGCGAAAACAGCACAAAAAGTCCCCTCTGCCGCCAGTTCTTCTTTTTTATCCCAAACAGCAGCAGTAATAGTCCGATGGCGATCCAAAGCATCCCCTTATCTCCCAAAGAAGAAACAAAGATCATCGCCTTATCCAGCGCAGGATGCACCACCATCTCTCGGAGCCCCAGCAGCAGCCTGCCGTCCAGTTCCAATAATCGTTCCATTGATATTCCTCCTTCTTTCAAAAATCGAAAATACGGAAAGAAAAGGATAAATCCCCTTCAGGATCTATCCTTTTCCCCATTTACAGGGTCAGACTATCCGCCCTTCCCAGATCTTCTTTATTTGCTTTTCATGCCGGAAACA
>JAUNCB010000030.1:6843-9084 GCA_030526765.1 Bacillota bacterium | reverse complement strand
ATTTTATTCCACCAGCAAAGCTGGTGGTTTATTCGTGCTTAAGCGCACAATAAAAAGAGAACAGAAGCACTCTGTTCTCTCTTTTTTATACCGCCACGGTCACCGGCACGATGATACTTTCGCCCGCTCTTATGTTCGTATGTTTTAACCCATTCACTTCCATGATTTCATCAACCATACGTTCGGTATCCATATCTTCCATTTTATATTTCTCTGCGATTTCCCAGATCGTATCGCCCTTCTGCACCTGCACACATTCGTAGTAGGTTTCTGTCTGAACACTGCTTTCTCCGCCCATCGCAAGGGTTCCAAGGCAAAGGATCAAAGCCATTGTCAGCATTACAAACATATTCTTTCTGATTTTTCTTGATTTTCTTACAACGCGTCTCTGTGTTCTTCTTTCCATTTCTTCGCCCCATTTCTACCGAACATTTTTTCGTTTTATATCCTCATATTAACCGAACATCTATTCTTTGTCAACACTTTCTCCCTATTTTTACGAACATAGGTTTGATTTTTTTGTTCTGATATGCTATACTGAAGGCGAACAGTGTTCGGAAAATAGCCGTTTATCGGCAGAATACCACTTTTTTCCGCATTTACTTGATAAATCCCGTCCATTTGGATACAATCATAAGGAGTGATATAATGAGTGAACTGTCCACGAAACAAAAGCAGATTCTGGAATATATGAAAAACGAGGTGCGCGAAAAGGGCTATCCCCCTTCTGTGCGAGAAATCTGTGATGCGGTCGGGCTGAAATCCACCTCTACGGTACACGGTCATCTTTCCCGTCTGGAAAAGAAAGGCCTCATTCGCAGAGACCCGACAAAGCCCAGAGCGATTGAAATTTTAGATCCCGGCTTTGAAGCCCCTCAGAAGGAACTGGTCAATGTGCCCATCGTCGGCACCATCACCGCCGGCACCCCTATCCTTGCAGTGGAAAATATTGAAGATACCTTCCCCATTCCCGTGGATTATATCCACAACGACACCGTTTTCATGCTGCGTGTCAAAGGGGAAAGCATGATCGAGGCAGGCATTTTCGATAAGGATCTGATCCTTGTCCGCCAGCAGAGAGATGCAAAAAACGGGGACATCGTTGTTGCGCTGATCGAAGATTTTGCCACTGTAAAAACCTTCTATAAGGAAAAGGATTTCATCCGCCTGCAGCCGGAAAATTCCTCCATGTCACCCATCATCGTAAAAGACGTTACCATTCTTGGTAAGGTTATCGGCTTATTCAGAAAATTTTAAGGAGATGAACCCTCATGTTTGGTTATGTAAAAGTCGGTGCAGCCGTTCCCCGCTTAAAGCTGGCAGACTGCATCTATAATAAGGAACAGCTTGTGGAAATGGCAAAGGATGCCGCAGCACAGGGCGTACGCGTGCTGACCTTCCCCGAGCTTTGTATCACAGGCTACACCTGTGCAGACCTCTTCATGCAGCGCCCCCTGTTGGTTGCTGCCGAAAAGGCGATCAAAAAATTTGCAGAAGAAACAAAGGATCTGGATGTGTTTCTTGCCGTTGGTGCGCCCGTTATGCTGGACAGCCAGCAGTTCAACTGCGCAGTTGCCATCTATAAAGGCGAAATTCTTGGTCTGGTTCCCAAAACCCATCTGCCAAACTATAGTGAATTTGCAGAAGAACGCTGGTTTTCCTCCGCAGATGACCTGCTGGTAGAACGTATCCGTTATGCCGGTCAGGATGTTCCCCTCGGCTCCGATCTGCTCTTTGCTGCCGATGGTATCCCCGATCTGAAAATCGGCATTGAAATCTGCGAAGACCTCTGGGTACCCATCCCTCCCAGTTCTTATCAGTCTCTCTACGGCGCAACCCTGCTGCTGAATCTTTCTGCCAGCAATGAACTTTCCGGTAAAGCAGACTATCGCAGACAGCTGGTAACAGCCCACTCCTCCCGCTGCATGGCGGCTTATGTATATGTTTCCGCAGGTATCGGCGAATCCACACAGGATGCCGTATTCGGCGGCCACAGCATGATCTGCGAAAATGGCGAGATCTTTGCGGAAACCGAACGCTTTGCACAGAAAAATCAGATGGTTTATGCAGACATCGATCTGGATATCCTTTCCAACGATCGCCGCAAGCATACAACCTTCCTGTCTCATCTGCAGAAAACAGAGCTGCATCGCTTCTACCGTCTGGTATCCTTTGATATGCAGGAAGCAGAATCTCTGGAAAACTGGAACAGACCTCTGACTTCTGCACCCTTCCACCCCG
>JAUNCB010000030.1:0-6833 GCA_030526765.1 Bacillota bacterium | reverse complement strand
ATGGTGCGCGAGAAGGTCTATGATCGTTCTGATGACCAGATTGCGGGCTATGCCAGCATGCGTAAAATCATGGAGCGTGCCGGTGTGCTTGCAAAGTTTGAGCAGCCGGGCGAAGCGCCGACTCCCGAACCCACAGCGGATCAGCTGGATGCCCACTGCAAGGATATCTTCTCCATCCAGACAGCCGGTCTGGCAAGAAGAATGGAGCATACCCACTCCGATTCTCTGGTGATCGGTATTTCCGGCGGGCTGGATTCCACACTGGCACTGCTGGTTTGCGCAAAAGCATGTGATTTTCTGGGTATCGACCGCAGCCATATTCTGGGGGTTACCATGCCCGGCTTCGGTACAACAGACAGAACCTATCAGAATGCCCTTACCCTGATGAAATCTCTGGGCATTACCATGAAAGAAATCCCCATCCGTGATGCTGTGACCCAGCATTTTAAGGATATTGAACACGATATGAGCCTGCACAATGTAACCTACGAAAACGCACAGGCTCGTGAAAGAACACAGATCCTGATGGATCTGGCAAACAAGCACAATGGTCTGGTAGTCGGCACAGGCGATCTTTCCGAGCTGGCGCTGGGCTGGGCAACCTACAACGGAGATCATATGTCCATGTATGGTGTCAACGGCGGCATCCCCAAAACACTGATCCGTGTTCTGGTACATTGGGTTGCTACCAACGGCGAAGTGGATGCAGCCGCATCTGCAGCCCTGCTTGACGTACTGGATACTCCCATCAGCCCCGAGCTGCTGCCTCCCGATCAGGAAGGCAATATCAACCAGAAAACAGAGGATCTGGTTGGCCCTTACGAACTGCATGATTTCTTCCTGTATCATATCCTGCACAATGCTTACCGTCCCGCTAAGGTGCTGTGGCTGGCTGAAAAAGCCTTTGCAGGCGAATATGACAGAGAAACACTGCTGAAATGGCTGAAAAACTTCTATCGCCGTTTCTTCATCCAGCAGTTCAAACGCTCCTGCCTGCCCGACGGCCCCAAGGTTGGCGATATCTCCCTGTCTCCCAGAGGTGACTGGAGAATGCCTACGGACGCCTTCAGCCGTGTATGGATGGACGAAGTGGAAAAACTTTGATTCCCTATACAAGGAGAGCTTCTCCCTGGAATATGATGCAAACAAAAACCGAGATGGATTTTTCCATCTCGGTTTTCTTTCTGTATCCCCTCTGCCACGACCGATATTTTGCGTCAAATCAGACATCGTCCTCCAGTTTTAACGAAAAGGCAAAGGTTGTCCCCTTACCCAATTCACTTTTTACCGTAATATTCTCCCCATGGGCAAGGATAAATTCTTTGGCAATGGCAAGCCCGATGCCGCTGCCAATCTTATCTTCATTTCTTGTCGTGTCCGATTTAAAGAAACGATCAAAGATATATTTCTGATCCTCCTGGCTGATGCCAGGCCCTTCATCCTTTACAGAGATCAGAACCTTTTTCTTATCCAGCAGCGTTGTTTCCACCTCGATCACACCGCCGACAGGGGAAAATTTTGCAGCATTCCCCAACAGATTCTGCAGCACACGGGAAATTTTATCCCGATCCCCATGCACCATTGTTTTTTCCGATGCATAGATTCCTCGAATCATCGCCTGCTTTTCCTTTAATTGCGGTTCCAACATCTCAATATTGCTGCGGATCAGATCATTGATGTCAAAATCCGTTTCCTCCAGAAGGATCGCACTGCTCTGGGCACGGCTCAGCTCCACGATTCCCTGTGTCATACGAGAAAGCCGCTGCGTTTCCTCCAGTACGATCCTGAGATATTTTTCCTGCTTTTCCGGAGGGATCGTCCCGTCCAGCATAGCAGTCAGAAAGCCCTGCATACTGGTCAGCGGCGAACGCAGATCATGGGAAATATTCGCAATAAAGTCCTTCTGCACCCGCTCATGGGCCTGCAGACTTTCCGCCATATGGTTAAAGCTCGCCGCCAGTTCCCCTACCTCATCATTACTGCGTATTTTTACCCTCTGCTCAAAATCTCCGTTAGCAATGACCTTTGCCGCCCGATTCATCACCACCAGCGGCAAAGCCACATATTTTGCTGTCAAAAAGCTGATCCCGATGCCAATCATAGAGAAGAACAACAGATTCAGCACACTCATCTGATACATTTTCATCAGGGACGCCTGTATTTCCGGCAGCGGATGACACATAAATATCCCCGCCAGATAGCCCTCCGAAACAGGATAGCCCACCACCAGCATCGGTGTATCAAAAACCTCGCCCCGCTTCATCTCATGGGTCACGATCTCTCCGCGCAGAACCCCCTCCGCCAGATCATCGTAAACCATGGTTTTTCCAATCAGAACATCATCAAAGCCGGGAGAGGTCAGCATTACCGTTCCTTCCCGATTCATCAGCACGATCCCCGCCTCCATGTAGCTTTCCAGTATCTGCAGTTCATGGCTCAGATCACTCAGATCACCGGAGCGGTATGCCTCTGTATACGCATTGACGATTTTTTCACCCTGGCGGATCAGTTCATTTTCCTTTTCCTCCATATAGTGATTTGTGTAAACCAGCGTCAGCGCACCACAGATAAAGGTGATCATCACCCCGATCGTTACCATATATAACAGCATCTGCTTACGCACGATGGAATCTCTTTTCATATTCATTCCTCCAAAATTTGAAAAAAAGCATTACAAACGGGTCAAATAATGATATACTATATTTTGCATGAAAGATTCTCAAGCAAATATATCTGAAAGGAGAAGGCAGTTTTCTGCCTGTACTTATGATTATGGAAAACAATCCTAACCCTAACATCCCCAAACGTAAACCGATACCGCCCAGAGATCTGATTCTCATTGCCCTTGCCGTTCTGGTTATGACCCGCATCGACTGGGCAAATATGAACAGCTTCCACTATCTGATCCTCTTCCTTCTGGTGCTCTGCTTTATGCTGCGCTGGAGCAATATGCGCAAGGATGCTGATAGAAAACAGAAAATGGAAGAATACAGAGCCGCAATGGAAGCAAAGCAGGCTGCGGAACAGGCTGCGCAGGCACCTGCCGAAGAAGCTGCCGAACCCGTATCCGCTGCAGATATGACTGTGGACGGCGAAGCCCTTCCCACAGAAGATACTTCTGCAGAATCCTCTGCTGCGGAAGAAAAAACAGAACTCTGATTTCTGACCTGTAAAAGGGGTGTCATAAGACACCCCCCTTTTTTATTTCTGTCCGAATTTGTAGCCTACACTCCAGACGGTGCGGATCCCCCATTCATCCTCGCTGTTCAGTTTTTCTCTGATACGCTTTACATGGACATCTACCGTTCTGGTATCCCCTACATATTCATATCCCCAGATGCGATCCAGGAGCTGTTCTCTGGTAAAAACCCGATTGGGATGCTGTGCCAGAAAAGAAAGAAGTTCAAATTCCTTGGGCGGGAAATCCAGCGTTTTCCCCTGATAGGAAACGGAATAGTTGGACAGATTGATCTCCAGCTCATCAAAGCGCAGCACATTTTTATCTTCCTCTTCATGCTTGCACTCATATCTGCGCAGCACCGCCTTTACCCTTGCCACCAGTTCCTTCGGATCAAAAGGCTTCACGATATAATCGTCCGCTCCCAGCTCCAGCCCCAGCACCTTATCAAAGGTTTCCCCCTTTGCAGTCAGCATAATGATAGGCACATGGCTGTTTTTCCGAATCTCCGTACAAACCTGATAGCCGTCCATACCGGGAAGCATCAGATCCAGCAGGATCAGATCCGGCTGAAAGCGTTCCGCTGCCTTTATGGCTTCTCTGCCGTCATGAACCTCTTCCGTATCATACCCATCCTTCATCATGTAAAGAGAGATCAGCTCTGCAATATGCAGATCATCATCTACGATCAAAATTTTCTGTTTCCCCATTTTTTCCACCTCTGTTTCCTTTTACTTCAATTCCACAACAGTGACCCCGGCTTCGCCCTCACCAAATGTACCGGGTCTGTAGCTTTTCACATGAGAATTCATTTTCAGGTAATTCTGCACCCCCGAACGCAGCGCACCTGTGCCCTTCCCATGGATGATGATGACCTGCTTCAGACCGGACAGGTATGCATCATCAATATATTTATCAATATTTGCAATGGCTTCATCCACCAACTGCCCACGACAGTCGATCTCCGCAGAAATAAACTGGCTCTTGGAAAGCTTCGCCCTTGCAGGCTGCTGGTTTTTCTGCTTTTCCTTCGGCTTTGGTGTATCATCCAGCATCAGTTCAGACAAAGGAACCTTCATCTTCATAATACCCATCTGTACCATTACTTCCTTATTTTTATCAGGCGCAGAAAGCACCTCACCATTCTGATCGAAGGAGATCACATAGACTCTGTCCCCCACCTTCAGATTTTCCGGCGCTTTATGGTTTGGCTTCACCCGTTTGGATTTCAGGAAATCCTGCTGCATGGCAGAGAGTGTTTCATTCAGCTTCTGTCGCTGCTCCAGTGCCTTATTTTTATTATTAGCTTCCTTCGCCTGTTTGTTCATCTCTTTGATGATACTGTCTGCTTCCGCCTTCGCCTGTACATAGATCTGCTTGGCTTCTTCTCGTGCCTTTTCCAGTATCTTTTCCTTCTGCTGCTTTGTTTTTTCCTTCTGCCGTTCCACTTCTTTTTTCAGAGCTTCTGCTTCTCTACGGTATTCCTCCGCCCGCTCCTGCTCCAGCTTCACGGATTTTCTGCTGATTTCCAAATCTGTGATGACATCTTCAAATTTTATGTCCTCCTGACTGATGAAATCCCGTGCGGAATCCAGAATATAATCCTGCAGCCCCAGCCGTTTGGAAATGGCAAAGGCATTACTCTTACCGGGAATCCCGATCAGAAGCTTATAGGTCGCTCTTAATGTTTCCACGCTGAATTCACAGCAGGCATTTTCCACCCCTGCGGTAGACAGGGCAAACACCTTCAGTTCACTGTAATGGGTCGTCACTGCTGTACGGATCTCCCGCTCCAGCAGTGCTTTGATGATGGCAATGGCAAGAGCCGCCCCCTCCGTGGGGTCTGTCCCTGCGCCCAATTCATCAAACAGCACAAGGGAATGATCTGTTACCTGATCCATGATCCGCACGATATTCGTCATATGGGCGGAAAAGGTACTCAGGCTCTGTTCAATACTCTGCTCATCCCCAATATCCGCAAACACATTGTCAAACACCGCCAGCACAGAGCCGTCAAAAGCAGGAATATGCAGACCCGCCTGTCCCATCAGAGTAAACAGCCCCAATGTTTTCAGCGCCACCGTCTTACCGCCTGTATTGGGTCCCGTGATCAGAAGTGTCGTAAATTTCTTGCCCAGATAAATATCTGTGGGCACCACAGTCTTTGGATCCAGCAAGGGATGTCTGCCCTTATGGATATCAATATAGCCTTCTCTGTTAAACACAGGCTGTGTGCCGTCCATGGACAGAGAAAGAGCCGCCTTTGCAAAAATAAAATCCAGCTGTGTCAGCAGTTCCAGATTTCCCTCAATGGAAATGGCATGGACCGTCACCAGATCGGACAGCATCAGCAGTATTTTTTCGATTTCTTCTTTTTCCTTCGCCTGCAGTTCCTTGATCTTATTATTCAGCTGGATCACGCTCAGCGGCTCCATAAATAAAGTAGACCCTGTATTGGACTGATCGTGAATCATGCCGGGGAAGGAGCTTCTGTATTCTGCCTTAACAGGCACACAATATCTGTCATTTCGTATGGTGATTACAAAATCCTGCAGCATATTCCGATATGCAGAGGAATTGATGACGCTGTTCAGATGATCCTTCACACGGTCGTTAGAGATTTTGATCTCCTTACGGACACTGCGCAGCCCTGCGCTGGCATCATCTGCAATTTCCGTTTCGGAAAGGATGCAGCGGCTGATCTCATTTTCCAGTTTATCCAGCGGAAGGATCAGATCAAAATATTCATCCAGACGAGGATACACCTCATCCTTATTCTCTTTTCTGGCATAATTTTTCACCTTGCGGCAAACGTATGCAAATTCCCCGATGGACATCAGTTCCGCCACAGAAAGAACGCCTGCCATGGATGCCCGCTTCAGCTGCGGTCTGATCTCACGAAAACCACCAAAGGAAGGAGATCCCTTTTTCAGAACCATTGCCGCTGCTTCCGTGGTTTCCTGCTGCCAGATCACAATATCACTCAAAGCCGCAGAAGGACGCAGTGCCGCCGCCCGTTCCTTCGCCATGGGAGAAACCGCATAGCCAGCCAGTTTCTGTATGATCTTATCATATTCCAATGTGTGTAATGCTTTTTCGTTCATAGACTGTACTCCATATATATAAAATTCAATACTACTCCGATAATATCAGATTATATCACAAAACCGCCGCCTCTACAACTTTCTGCCGCACAAACACCTTCCCATCTGCCTGTTTACAAGGATACCGCAAAGAGATTATAATAAAGTATTATAACCCAATTGTTGATCAACATAGAAAAGGTGAATATATGAAAGTAATTATCATCGGCGGCGGCGCGGCAGGCATGATGGCTGCCCTCTCCGCAAGAAAACAGGGCGCAGAGGTTACCATCCTGGAACGGCAGGCGCGGGTCGGCAGAAAGCTTCTTGCCACAGGAAACGGCCGCTGCAACCTCTCCAATGCAAAGCTGACATTGAAAAACTATCACGGACAGGATGCAGGCTTCGCAGCTTTCGCCCTCTCCTCCTTCGATACCAGAAAAACACTGGAATACTTTGAAAGCCTCGGGCTTATCACCACTGTCGAACCCAGCGGAAAGGTTTATCCCCTTTCCGATCAGGCAGGCAGCGTAGTGGATGTTCTTCGCCTTGCACTGGAGGAAGCCGGTGTC
>JAUNCB010000286.1 GCA_030526765.1 Bacillota bacterium | reverse complement strand
CCGCTGCAATATGCACATGACCCTCCAGCGCCTCCGCAGGGATCACGATTTCCGCCACATCATTGAAGGACTGACATTCCATGATAACAAGGGTCTGATCGATCATGATGCCCATATCCGTTTCCGCCATGCCCATAGCCGCCATGGAAAAATCCATGATCTTCTGCATGGCCGCCGCCATATCCAGCTCATATTTCCATACATAGCCTGCATCATCGATCCACAGGATAAGGGGCAGCTCGCCCAGCTCATCACACATATCCTCCAGCATATCGCTGCTGACCCCAAGGCTCAGAGCGGATTCCGCAAGGCCGCTGACCTCCATGGCATCCTCGATATCCTCTCCCCCGATGACACCTGTGATCTTTGTGGTTTCCACACCGCTGATGGTTTCCTTCCCCTCAGCCTTTGCCTTGCTGATGGCGTCCAGATAGAGGTCTGTGTTTTCCTCCGCATCAAACTGGGACAGGGCTTCCATATTCATGGTTTCCGCATACCAGGTATCCCCGGAGAGCATATAGGTCTTTAACATCCCATCCTCTTCCAGTGCATACATCTGCCCCTGCTGCAGTTCCCCTTCCCCGTCCATTTCCAGATACATATCCAGCTGCATCCGAAGGGGGTCCTCCTGCATACGGATCTCTGTTCTGGTAACGGATTCCACAGGCTCGGCACCTGCCATGCTCATGCTCATTTTCATTTCCATTTTCGCAGAGATGCTTTCCACCTCATCCATGGTTTCCTTCGCTGTTTCCAGCAGGGCATCCACATCCACCGCTGCACTCTGTCCGCAGCCGCAGACCGCCAGCATCACTGCCGCCGCTGCCGCCAGCATTTTTGCATATTTCATATCTGTTTCCGTCCTTTCCGTTTTCCTTATTTTTTTTATTTCTTCTTTTTCTCCTTCGCCTTCTCCAGTGCCTTCCCTCCTGTGCAGTAAGGGAAGAGGAAGCACTCCTGACACTTGGGTCTGCGGGCAATGCAGATCTTTCTGCCATGGGCGATCATCTGGGTATTGATGTCGATCCATTTCTCCTTGGGCACGATCTTCATCAGGTCAAACTCGATCTTCACAGGGTCTTCGTTTTTCGTCAGCCCCAGCAGATTGGAGACCCGCTTCACATGGGTATCCACCACCACACTGGGGATGCCGTACCAGTTGCCCCGCACCACATTGGCGGTTTTTCTGCCCACCCCTGCCAGGCTGGTGAGGGCGTCAATATCCGAGGGCACCTCACCGCCGAACTCCGTCAGAAGCTTCTGACAGCAGGCAATGATATTTTTCGCCTTATTATGATAGAAGCCCGTGGAATGGATATCCTGCTCCAGCTCCGAAAGCTTTGCCTCCGCAAAGGCCTGTATGGAGGTGTATTTTCGGAACAGCTCCTTCGTCACCAGATTGACCCGTTCATCGGTGCACTGGGCGGAAAGCATGGTAGCAATCAGAAGCTGCCACTCGTTTTCATGATCCAGATAGCACTTTGTGGGGCCGTAATGGGTATGGAGCAGCTCCAGAATGATCTGCACCTTTTCCTTTTTCGTCATTTTATCCTCTCCTCCGAATCGGAAAAAGATTTCCCGAAATTTCCCGAGAAATATTTCCCCTTTTCCCCTTTTCTCTCCAAAACCCTTCGGTTTTTTCCTACCCTTTCATCCTACCAGACCAATGGCTTTTTTGCAACGGCAGGGCAGATTTTGTCCCAATTTACTTTTGGACTGACGGGTTACATCTTTGGCAGTTTCACTAAGTATTGATGCAGGCCGAAAAATATGATAAAGTAAACTGAACGATAAATTTGAATTTGTAGGGGATGATAATATGAAAAAATGGATAATATTAGGGATTGTATTTGCGCTCGTAGGGGTGGTATGTATATTTTGTTTGATTGGGTGTAAGTCAAACAAAGTTGATACTACAACACCCATTTTCGAAACACAGAACATAAAGTGTATTACTCTGTATCGACTTCCAGACCAAATGAATGGTGTCGAGGTGCCCTGTGAACATATGGAAGAAATTACGTCTTGGCTCAGGACTTTTACTGTTTCTAAAAAATCTGAAGATGTCTTGTGCGGTCAGAACATAGTTACCTTCAGGATTGAATACTTGGATGGTAGTGTTGTAACAAGCGGTACAGACACTACGACAATTGATGGAGTCATATATTATACGAATAAAGGCAAGCAACCTGATTGTATCAATGAATTGTTTGCAGCCAGTCTTTCTGAAGAGTAACAGATTCCAATTGTTTCATTGTCAGATGCACATGAATTTATAGAGGAGTTAGGATTTGATATGGGAAACCATTTATGTGTGAGGAAAATAACTGAAAAAGATCATTTG
>JAUNCB010000285.1 GCA_030526765.1 Bacillota bacterium | reverse complement strand
CGCACCTCCTTCAAACTTGCCTATGTGACATAACAAAGATATTCTAGCAGAAAAGAAAGGGTTTTGCAAGAAAAATAAGCAGAAAATTCAGATTTTTTTTCAAAGAGGAGAAAACCTTGATTTTGCGGGGAAAAAGGACGGGCTAAGGGGATGGATTTCTGTTCTGGAAACCGTTGTATTTTACCCACTTTTGCGGTATGATAAAAAAGAGAAAATGGGGCACTCGGGTTTTCGCCCCGAAGGATACAAAGGAGAAGAACTATGTTAGATATATGCTTACTGGGAACAGGCGGCATGATGCCCATGCCCACCCGCTTTCTGACGGCTATGCTGGCACGGCTGAACGGCAGGCTGGCACTGATCGACTGCGGCGAGGGGACACAGGTCACCATGAAGCTGCTGGGCTGGGGCTTTAAGGCCATTGATGTGATCTGCATCACCCATTTCCATGCGGACCATATTTCCGGTCTGCCCGGGTTGTTGCTGACCATCGGCAATGCAGGCAGAGAAGAACCTGTGAAAATGATCGGCCCTGTGGGGCTGAAACGGGTGGTGGAAGGGCTGACCATCATTGCGCCGGAGCTGCCCTTTGCCATAGAATGTATAGAACTGGATAAGGAAGCACCGAACCCCGTAAGGGTGGGTAACTTTGAAATACATCACTGCATGGCAGACCATATGGTGAAATGCTTTGCCTACCGTATCGATGTGAACCGCAGGGGGAAATTCGATGTGAAAAAGGCGGAGGCACTGGGGCTGCCCAAGCCCCTGTGGGGACGCATCCAGAAGGAGGGCAGCGTGGAGCATGAAGGACAGCACTACACGGCGGATATGGTGCTGGGAGAGGCCAGAAGGGGCATCTCTGCGGCATACTGCACCGACAGCCGTCCTGTGGATCGCCTGATCCCCTTTCTGAAGGGGGCGGATCTCTTCATCTGTGAAGGGATGTACGGCGAAGAGGAGAAAAAACAGAAGGCAAGGGAGAATAAGCATATGCTGTTTTCCGAGGCGGCAAGGCTTGGTGCCAATGCCGGCGTGAAGCGGCTGTGGCTGACCCATTTCAGTCCTTCTTTGAATGAGCCGGAGGAATACCTGCACAATGCACAGGCGATTTTCCCCGCAGCAGAGCTGGGTGAGGAGCGAAAAACCATCACCCTGGAATTCCCGAAGGAGGGATAAGAAAAATGGAAGAAAGAAATGATATTTATATTCTTGCCATCGAATCCAGCTGTGATGAAACAGCGGCGGCGGTGGTGAAAAACGGCAGAGAGGTGCTTTCCAATGTGATCTCCTCTCAGATCGATCTGCACACCCTCTACGGCGGTGTTGTGCCGGAGATCGCTTCCCGAAAGCACGTGGAAAATATTGACGGTGTGATCAAAAAAGCACTGGCGGATGCGGGCATGACCCTGCAGGAAATGGATGCCATCGGTGTGACCTACGGCCCCGGTCTGGTGGGGGCACTGCTGGTGGGACTGGCTGAGGCGAAGGCCCTTGCCTATGCGGCGGACAAGCCTCTCATCGGTGTGCATCACATCGAAGGGCATATCTGTGCCAACTACATTCAGAATCAGGATTTTGAGCCGCCCTATATGGCACTGGTGGTTTCCGGAGGACATTCCCATCTGGTGCATGTTTCCGATTACGGCAAATATGAAATTCTGGGCAGAACCAGAGATGATGCCGCAGGGGAGGCTTATGATAAGGTTGCCCGTGCCATCGGCATGGGATATCCCGGCGGGCCCAAGATCGATGCGGCGGCAAAGAAGGGCAATCCCGATGCAGTGAAATTCCCCCGTGTATTTCTGGAGGAGGACAGCTATGATTTCAGCTTCAGCGGGCTGAAATCTGCAGTGCTGAACTATGTGAACAAGCAGAAGATGATGGGTGAGGAGATCGTGCCCGAGGATATTGCAGCCAGCTTCCAGCAATCGGTGGTGGAGGTTCTGGTGGGCAAAACCATGAAGGCGGCAAAGGCAAACGGTGTGCAGAAGATCGCACTGGCAGGGGGCGTTGCCTCCAACAGCACGCTGCGGGCGAAGATGGAGGAGGCCTGCGAGAAAAACGGCTTTACGCTGAGTATCCCTTCCCCCGTGCTTTGTACGGATAATGCGGCTATGATCGGCTGTGCGGCTTATTATGAATATATGGCAGGCGTGCGGGACGGACTGGATCTGAATGCAGTTCCCAGCCTGCGTCTGGGTGACAGATAAAGCGTGATAAATATAAAGAAGGCGAAAGGCAAAGGAGGAAGGATGTATGGGCAGTATTTTGAACAGATACGAGAGCATTATGGCGGCAAATGTATGCGGTATGGTGGAGCTTTCCGATGATCCCATGAAAATGGTGCGGCA
>JAUNCB010000284.1 GCA_030526765.1 Bacillota bacterium | reverse complement strand
GAAGGCTACATCATCCATTTCCTGAAACAAAAGCTCCTCCAGCAATACCTCTGCCGCTTTGGGCGAAAGGCCGCCCTCGGCGATCTCCTCCAGCACCTCCTCCGCTGTGTCGCTGAAGAGGGCAAAGAGCAGCTCCCGCAGGATCCGCTGGTGTTTTTTTGTATCTGTTATCATGGTCTGCAGGGTATCCTTTCCTTCCTGCAGCCGCTCCTCCTGCTGCAGGGTATGATAGCTCTGTTCCATAGCTGCGGCGTCCTGCTTTGCCTGCAGGAGCAGCTCCTGTAAGCGGCGGTCGGTGGAAAGAGAGGGAGCCTCCTTGGCACGGAGGATGGGCTCGGCGGCTTTTTTCTGTGCGCGGTAAGGGTACATGGGCGATTCTCCTTTTGGGTAAGAAATTTTTTCTAATATCCTATGCGGCAGGCTCGGTTTTCTTTCCTGAAAGAGAAAAAACGGGACAGAGCGGGGAATGGGGATAGTAAAAAAGAGAAAACTGTGATATAATCAAATATTGTCTGAAATAGAAATATTAGAAAAAGGTGGTTGTATCGTATGAAGAAAAAGAAAATTCTGCTGACAGGCGGCGGTACCGCCGGTCACGTTACACCGAATCTGGCACTGCTGCCCTATCTGAAGGCGGAGGGCTATGAGATCGTTTATGTTGGTTCCCATAATGGCATTGAAAGAAGTCTGATCGAAGCAGAGGGGATTCCCTATTACGGTATTTCCACAGGGAAGCTGCGCCGCTATCTTTCCAAGGAAAATATCAAGGATATGTTCCGTGTGGCAAAGGGCATTGGTGAGGCGAAAAAACTGATCCGCAAACTGCAGCCCGATCTGGTATTCTCCAAGGGCGGATTTGTGGCTGTGCCTGTGGTTCTGGGGGCAAAGAAAAATAAGGTGCCTGTGATCATCCATGAATCGGATATCACACCGGGGCTGGCAAACAAGCTTGCAATGCCTTCTGCGCAGGTGATCTGCTCCACCTTCCCCGAAACCCTGCAGTATGTACCCAAAGGCAAGGGGGTTCATACGGGCACGCCCATCCGTAAGGAACTGTTTGAAGGTGACAGACAGAAGGGGCTGGAGGCCTGCGGCTTTACCGGAGAAAAGCCTGTTCTGCTGATGCTGGGCGGTTCTCTGGGGGCAGTAAAGCTGAATCAATGTCTGCGGGAGATCCTGCCGGAGCTGGTGCAGACCTTTGATGTGATCCATCTGTGCGGCAAGGGCAATCTGGATGCCCGTTTCAGAACACAGGAGGGCTACCGTCAGTTTGAATATGTTTCCGAAGGGCTGAATGATCTTTTTGCAGCGGCAGATCTGATCGTTTCCCGTGCGGGCAGCAATTCCATCTGTGAATTCCTTGCTCTGAAGAAGCCCCATCTGCTGATCCCTCTGGGTACAAAGGCCAGCCGCGGCGACCAGATCCTGAATGCGGCATCCTTTGAGAAGCAGGGCTTTGCCAAGGTGCTGAATGAAGAAGAAATGACAGCGGAAACCATGAAGGCTGAAATTTTTGATCTGTACGAAAACAGAGGGCGCTATGTGTCCGCCATGGAAGAAAGCAATGCCGATGGCGGTGTGGAGGCTGTGATGACACAGATCAAGGTATTCATGAAGTGAAACGGAGGAGTACAGATATGAAAAAAAGAGTATTTGCGCTGACGATGGCGGCGCTGCTGGCCTTTGGTGCGGCAGGCTGCGATGGAGAAAAGGCGCCTGAAAATACAGAAACGGGAAAAGAGGAAGCGGTGGTGGATACGACTGCGGTTTTACAGGCACAGCCTCCTGCGGAAGGGGAAGAGATCGCAGTGATCCGGACATCGGAAGGGGTAGTGAAGATGATGTTCTATCCCGAGGAAGCGCCCAAGGCAGTGGAAAACTTCAAAACCCTGGCAAAGGACGGCTACTATGACGGTCTGCTCTTCCACCGTGTCATTGAAGATTTCATGATCCAGACCGGCGACCCTGAGGGCGACGGCACAGGCGGGGAAAGCTGCTGGGGCGAGGATTTTGAAACAGAAATTTCCGAAAAGCTGCATTTTTACAGAGGTGCCGTTGCCATGGCAAACAGAGGTCTGGATACCAACGGCAGCCAGTTCTTTATCGTACAGCAGAAAACGGTGATGGAGGATGCACTGCGTTCTGTGGAGGATGCCAGAGATCAGAACGAAGAGGAATTGGGCATAACACTGACAGACGGCAATTATTATACTCTCAGTCAGCTTTATCCCGAAGCGGTGATGGAGTATTACAGAGAGCAGGGCGGCTCTGCCCATCTGGAGGTCGTGTTCGGCGGTGCCTATACGATTTTCGGTCAGGTGATCGAGGGCATGGAAGTGGTGGATGCCATTGCAGTAACGGAAACAG
>JAUNCB010000283.1 GCA_030526765.1 Bacillota bacterium | reverse complement strand
TCAGGTTTTTTAACTTCCCCTCTGGACCATTCATGGATTTTTTCGGGAGATGCCAAACCGATCTTAATGGAATCAAATACGATTCCCTGTTCAGTAGTCTGTGTGCTCATGGGTTTGTTCTCCTTTCTTATTCTTCATCCTCGTAATCGAAGCCGTCATCCTCAACTGCATAATCATCTCTCAGAAGATCACTGTTGTCCGCTTCCACGCCAACTTCATCATCAAACAGGAAATCTACCAGTTCTTCTTCTGCTGTCATGGGGCGGGAACGACGAAACTCTTCATCTTCAAAGCCGTCGATATTTACATTCAGATCATCTACATCTTCGATGCATTCCTTGATCTCAACCTCTGTCTGGTCTTCACGCAGAACGCGGATATCCAGTGCCAGAGACTGCAGTTCTTTCAACAGAACCTTGAAGGATTCGGGAACACCGGGTTCGGGGATGTTTTCGCCTTTTACGATTGCTTCGTATGTTTTTACACGACCAACGATATCGTCGGATTTCACTGTCAGGATTTCCTGCAGTGTGTATGCTGCGCCGTATGCTTCCAGCGCCCAAACTTCCATTTCACCGAAACGCTGACCGCCGAACTGTGCTTTACCGCCCAGAGGCTGCTGTGTAACCAGAGAGTAAGGGCCTGTGGAACGAGCATGGATCTTTTCATCTACCAGATGGTGCAGCTTCAGATAGTGCATGAAGCCGATCGTTACACGGTTATCGAAGGGTTCGCCGCTGCGGCCGTCTCTCAGCTGAACCTTACCGTCTCTGCCCAGAGTTACACCCTTCCATTCTTCTCTGTGATCTCTGTTTGCATACAGTTCATCCAGAATATCGCCATTCAGCAGGGGTTCCCATTTTTCGGAGAATTCTTCCCAGCTTGTATTTACATAGTCATTTGCCATTTCCAGTGTATCCATGATGTCGATTTCGTTTGCACCATCGAATACGGGTGTGCTGATCTTCCAGCCCAGTGCTTTTGCAGCCAGAGACAGGTGGGTTTCCAGAACCTGACCGATATTCATACGGGAAGGAATACCCAGAGGGTTCAGCACGATGTCCAGAGGACGGCCATTGGGCAGGAAAGGCATATCTTCCACAGGCAGAACGCGGGAAACTACACCCTTGTTACCGTGACGGCCGGCCATCTTGTCACCAACGGAGATCTTACGTTTCTGTGCGATATAAACGCGTACCAGCTGATTTACGCCGGGGCCTACATCGTCACCGTTTTCTCTTGTAAATACTTTTACATCTACAACGATACCTGTTTCACCGTGAGGTACACGCAGGGAGGTATCTCTTACTTCTCTTGCTTTTTCACCGAAGATCGCTCTCAGCAGTCTTTCTTCCGCTGTCAGTTCTGTTTCACCCTTAGGTGTTACCTTACCAACCAGAATATCATTGGGGCGAACTTCCGCACCAATGCGGATGATACCTCTTTCGTCCAGATCCTTCAGGGCATCATCACCCACATTGGGGATATCTCTTGTGATCTCTTCGGGACCCAGCTTGGTATCTCTTGCATCTGCTTCAAATTCATTGATGTGTACAGAGGTATAAACATCCTCCTGTACCAGTTTTTCACTCAGCAGAACAGCATCTTCGTAGTTGTAACCTTCCCATGTCATAAAGCCGATCAGAGGGTTTTTACCCAGTGCCAGCTCACCTTTGCAGGTGGAAGCACCATCCGCAATGATCTGACCTGCTTCTACTCTCTGACCCAGATCTACGATAGGCTTCTGGTTCAGACAGGTGCTCTGGTTGGATCTCTGATATTTGATCAGTTTATAAACATCTCTCTGGGAGTTGTCATTTCTTACTACGATCTCATCAGCGGAAACTCTTTCTACGATACCGCCAACCTTTGCGATCGCACAGATACCGGAGTCTTTCGCTGTTTTATATTCCATACCTGTACCGACAACAGGAGAATCTGTTACCAGCAGGGGAACCGCCTGACGCTGCATGTTGGAGCCCATCAGCGCACGGTTCGCGTCATCGTTTTCCAGGAAGGGGATCAGTGCAGTTGCAACGGAAACCATCTGCTTAGGGGAAACGTCCATCAGATGGATCTGGTGTCTGTCTACCTCGATGATTTCTTCTTTGTAACGGCCTGTTACCTTTTTATGAACGAAATAGCCTTCTTCATCCAGAGGTTCGTTCGCCTGTGCAACGTTGTAGTTTTCTTCTTCATCCGCTGTAACATAAATGAATTCTTCTGTTACACGGGGTTCATCACCACTGTGGTCTACCTTTCTGTAGGGCGCTTCAATGAAACCGTATTCATTGATTCTTGCAAAGGTGGACAGTGTATTGATCAGACCGATGTTCGGACCTTCAGGTGTTTCGATAGGACACATTCTGCCGTAGTGAGAATGA
>JAUNCB010000029.1 GCA_030526765.1 Bacillota bacterium | reverse complement strand
TATCAGAATGCGGGTATGGGAGAGAGGCAGCGGAGAGACACTGGCATGCGGTACGGGAGCAAGTGCAGCGGTGACAGCCTGTGTGCTGAATGGAAAAACAGGAAGAACGGTAGAGGTAGAACTGATCGGCGGCAGGCTGACGATTGAATGGAAAGAAGGGGATGGTCATATTTATATGACAGGTCCCGCAGCATTTTCCTTTGATGGTGTATGGCTGCAGGAGGTGTGATATATGGCAAAGGAACTGCATGAACTGAATCAGCTGGAGGAGCGTGTCATTCTGACAGCGGTGGAAATGGATGAAAGAAACAGCCGTTCCGCAATGGAAACGGAGGCTTGTCTGGATGAACTGGAGGAGCTGGTAAAAACAGCGGGGGCGAAGGCGGTTGCCCGCTCTGTGCAGAAAAGAGAACGGATCCATCCCGGTCATTATCTGGGCACAGGTAAGATCGAAGAGCTGAAGGCTATGCTGGCGGCCTATGATGCCACAGGCATCGTCTGCGATGATGAGCTTTCCCCTGCTCAGATGAAAAATCTGGAGCAGATGCTTGGCACAAAGGTTATGGACAGAACCATGGTTATTCTGGATATTTTTGCGGCAAGAGCATTGTCGGGAGAAGGTAAGATTCAGGTGGAGCTGGCACAGTTAAAATACAGACTCTCCCGTCTGGCAGGGATTGGTGCATCCATGTCCCGTCTGGGCGGCGGCATCGGTACCCGAGGTCCCGGTGAAACCAAGCTGGAAACAGACAGACGTTACATCAAGGAGCGAATCGCAGAGCTGAACAGAGAGGCACAGGATATCCGTACCCACAGAGAGCTGCTGCGGAATCAGCGCAGCAAAAAGGGAACCCCTGTCATTTCTCTGGTGGGCTATACCAACGCAGGAAAATCCACCATTCTGAATTATCTGTCTGATGCAGGTGTTCTGGCGGAGGATAAGCTTTTTGCAACACTGGATACCACCACAAGAAAGGTGGAACTGCCCGGCGGTTCGGAGATTTTTCTGACGGATACCGTTGGCTTTATTCAGAAACTGCCTCATCATCTGGTGCAGGCATTCCGTGCCACACTGGAGGAGCTGCAGTACGCAGATATCCTGCTGCATGTGGTGGATGCGTCCAACCCTAATCGGGCAGAGCATATGAAGGTGGTTTATGAAACCCTGAAATCCCTTGGCTGTGAAAATACACCAGTGATCACGGTATTCAATAAAATGGATAATGATGTGGAACTGCCCCTTCCCATGGATACTATGGCAAGGGATATTGTACAGGTTTCTGCGGCAAAGGGCGATGGGATGGATACCCTGCTGGAACACATCGAAAAACTGCTGCAGAGCTTCCGTAAATCCATGACGGCACTGGTGCCTTATACAGACGGAGGTCTGATCGGCTGGGTACACGGCAGATGTGAGATCATTCGGGAAGAGCATACCGGCGAAGGCGTTCTGCTGGAGGTATATGTGGATGAAGAATCCGCCAACCGACTGGAAAAATACAGAGTTCAGGAATAAGATCTTATTCTCAGCATAGAAGAGAAGGAAAGGATAAATACTAAACAGGTGTTTATCCTTTTTTTTACTTGCAAAATTCCTGAGGTTTACAATAAGATTTCTCTTTTTTTTGTCCGTGCTATGTGGTACGATGTATATGGACTAAATTTCCATTAAAAGGATAGGAAATAAAGACCGCAGGGGGTGAAAGTATTGCGGGAAAGTATCATTCGCATTCGGGATGTGAAAAAAATATATCAGATGGGGAAGGAAGAAATTCGAGCCATTGACGGGATATCCATGAATATATATCAGGGAGAGATTTGCTGCCTTCTGGGAAAATCCGGTTCAGGTAAATCGACCCTTCTGAATCTGATCGCAGGGCTGGAGAAACCGACAGAAGGGAAAATCATCTTCCATAAAAAATATATTGAGCGGATGGATGAGGATCAGCTTGCTGATTTTCGCAGAAAATATGTGGGCTTTGTGTTTCAGTCCTACAATCTGCTGCCCACACTGACGGCACTGGAAAATGTAACGCTGCCCCTGATTTTTCGGGGAATACCGAAGCAGGAGCGGACAGAAAAGGCGATGGAAATGCTGCGGGCAGTGGGTCTGGAGGATCGGGCAAATCATAAGCCCTATGAAATGAGCGGCGGGCAGCAACAGCGGGTCAGCATTGCCCGTGCCTTTGTAAACGAACCGCCGGTGGTGTTTGCGGACGAGCCAACAGGCAATCTGGACACGAAAACAACCTATGAGATGATGGATCTGATCACAGGACTGGCGAAAAAGTATCATCAGACACTGGTCATTGTCACTCACGATCTGGAACTGGCGGAATATGCCGATCGAATTGTGGTGCTGCAGGATGGCAGGATCGAGAAGATAGAGAGAAGAAAAAGAGAAGAAGAGGTGGATGAAAATGCGTAAACCATGGTTATTGCGGCTGTTTGCATTGATGCTTGCGATGCTTTTGACAATGGGACAATGGGGAACCGTCTTTGCGGAAGAGGGAAAGGCAGCTATCATTATCAGCGGAGACGGAATTTATGAGGTGGAAGCTGGAAAAACAACAACACTGGTATTGCAGGTGAAAAACAAAGGTGACAGCATAGCGGAACAGGTACATATGGAGCCTCGTGTGCCTTCAGGCGTTTCTCCTTTTCGGGTGAAAATCGAAGGCGGCGGAGATATTGGTGATCTGGGATCAAACGGCTATACGGAAATAAAACTGCATGTAACGGTGGACGGGATCGTGGAAGAGCCCAGCTACAGCCTTCCTATCCAGTATACTTATAGAACGCAGGGGGGATATACCTACAGTGGAAACCAGACGATTTATCTGAAAATCAAGGGCTTTCATCTGGAGCCTGACTTTATGCTGAAGAATATGAGTCTGACACCGGAAAATATGACACCGGGCAGCAGTGCAGTCCTGCGGGGCAGCGTATACAATAACGGCGGACACGATCTGTATCAGATGGAGGTTTCCTTAAACAATCTGAAAACAGAGGGAATCAGTCTGAGCGGAGGCTTCAACAGCAAACGGGCATCCCGTCTGGTAGTCGGGGAAGCCATGGAGTTTACCTTCCCTCTGGTCGCCGGTGCGGATATGGCGGCAGGGAATTATCCTGTATCCATTCTTTTGAAATATCAGGATGAATTTGGCAAGAAGTATGAAAAAACGCAGGAATACTATATCAATGTAGGCGGTGTTGCAGGACAGAAAGCAGATCTGGAAATACGAAATATGCAGGAGCCCGGCGGTACCTATGGTGTAAACAGTAATTTTACGGTTTCCTTTGATCTTTATAATAAAGGGGCTGTGGAGGCGAAAAATATCGTGATCACAGCAATTCCAGTGGATGAGGAAGCAGTTGTTCCCAAGTCTGCCAGCATGAAAACGGTGGATTCCATTTTGCCCGGTGCAAGCAGCCATCAGAGTTTTACCTTTGCAGGCACGGCAAAATCCGCAACCCAGAATTATGCCATTGAATTCAAGGTGGAATATACCTCCGGCGGTACGGCAGTCACCTCCTTCCGTCAGTTTGCAGGGGTAAATGTGCATAATCCCGATGATGATGAAACAGGGGGAAAACCTAAGATCATCATCAGCAACTATGAAAGTGATCCGCTGATCGTAATGGCAGGGGAGGAATTCGATCTGACCATGACCTTCCTGAATACCCATAAGGAAAAAACAGTCAGCAACATTAAGATGTTTCTGACATTACAGGAGGAAAAATCCTCTGATAATGAAAAATCCGGCAATGTTTTTACCCCCGTAAACAGCAGCAATACCTTCTATTTTGACTCTATTCCGCCAAAGGGAACGGTGGATAAGGCGCTGCGGCTGTATGTGGTGCCGGAGGCACAGCCGAAAACCTATACGCTGACTGTAAATTTTGAATACGAGGACGGGCAGGGCAATGAATTTGTTGCAACGGAGCTTCTGGGCATCAATGTTAAGCAGGTGACGGAGTTGCAGGTGGATGAATTCACCATTCCTGAAACGGTGGAGCAGTATCAGCCGATCACAGTTGCCTTCAGCTATTATAATACAGGCAAGGTTGGTCTCAGCAATCTGATGATCAAGGTGGAGGGGGATGTGGAATGCTCCAATAAAAACACCTATATCGGCAATCTGGAGCCCGGCGAAAGCGACTATTTTGAAACGACATTTTCCCCTGTTACGGCAGGAGAGGTACCTGTTGCCATCGTGATCAGCTATGAGGATCCCAGCGGCGAGGAAATGGAGCAGCGTAAGGAGCTGCAGATGAATGTAATGGAGCCTTACATTCCCACAGAGGAAGAAATGGCGGCAGCGGAGCCTGCCATGGATACAGGAAAACTGGCAGTATCTCTTATTGTGCTGGCTGTTCTGGGAGGTCTTCTGGTATTGTTTGTGAAGAAGCAGAAGGAACCACCCAAAAGCACGGGAGAAAGCCTGAGCGAGGTGGAAGAACTGGAAGAGGATGCAGATGATTTCGTAGATGAATGGGAAGATAAGGACGAGAGCCTATGAATAAGAAAGATATGATCGATATGTCTCTTCGCAGTCTCTGGAAACGAAAGGTGCGTACCATACTGACGGTTCTGGGGGTTGTGATCGGTACGGCCTCCATCGTCGTGATGGTTTCCATCGGCATCGGCATGAATCAGGGCTTCGCAGAGCAGCTGGAAAGCTGGGGCAGTCTGCAGGTCATCCATGTTTATCCCGGTGGGGGCATGGTATATGACGAAGCAACAGGGGATATGAAGCAGGAAAACAAAAAGACCGAGCTGAATGCAAGGGCAGTGGAAGAGATGAAGGAATTCGCCCATGTGGATGCAGTTTCTCCTGTCATCAATGAATATTTGCTGTTATCTGTAGGAAAATATGTAGCAGATGCCAGTGTGGTCGGTCTGGATCCTTCTGCTATGGAAGCCCTTGGCTATAAGGTGGAGGAGGGCAGACTGCTGACAGAGGGAGATAGTAAAAGTGTCGTTGTCGGCGGTGCGGTGGAGTTTTATGACCCGAAGCTGAGCTGGGAGATGCGCTATAGTACAGATCCGCCCCAGGTGGATATTCTGAACGAAAAAATCAATCTGACCTATGACTGGAATGTGGGCACCCGCCATGCAGATAAGTCCATTAAACCCTTCCGTGTGGATGCGGTTGGCAGAACTTCGGCAGAGGGAGCAGATTCCTGGTCGGTATTCATGCCCATTCGGGAACTGGAAAAAATCCAGAAGGAAAGAAAGGAATGGGAAAAAGAACAGTATGGCGGAAACAGTGCAGCCAGAAATCAGTCCAAGGAATACAGTGAGGTTCTGGTAAAGGTGGATGAGATGGAGCAGGTGCAGGCAGTGCAGCAGCAGATCAAGGATATGGGCTTTCGTGCTTCCAGTCTGACAGATGAGCTGGCCTCCATGCAGGAAACCACAAAGATGCTGCGTCTGGTGCTTGGTGCCATTGGTGCCATTTCCATGCTGGTAGCTGCCATCAGTATCACAAATACCATGGTCATGTCCATTTATGAAAGAACGAAGGAGATCGGAATCATGAAGGTGATCGGTGCATCCCTGCGGGATATTCGGGGGCTGTTTCTGATGGAAGCGGCATTTATCGGCTTTGCAGGCGGTGTGATCGGCATTGTGCTGAGTTATCTGCTTTCCTTCCTTGTCAATATGGTGGCAGCGGGGCAGGGCAGCACCATGCAGTCTGCCATTCCCCTGTGGCTTGCCCTTGGTGCTGTTGTCTTTGCAACGGGTGTGGGTGTTGCGGCTGGCTATCTTCCTGCAAATCGTGCCATGAAGCTCAGTGCGCTGACAGCGATCAAAACAGAGTGATTTCGCATAAAACAGACAGAGCGGAAAGGGTTCTTTTTCTGACGAAAAGGAAGCGGGAATCTTTCTGGAAAGACCTTGAAAAAGAACAGAAAAAGAGATATACTATATACTGATAAGAAACTGAAGAGGCGGAGGGAGAACGATGATAGAAGCAGTAAGCTGCGGCGGCATCGTCATATACAAGTGGAAGATCCTTCTGCTGTATAAAAACCAGAACGGCAGATATATGGGCTGGGTACTTCCCAAGGGCACGGTAGAGGAAGGCGAAACCTATCGTCAGACAGCCCTGCGGGAGGTAAAGGAAGAAAGCGGTGCCAACGGAGAGATCATAAAATACGTTGGGAAAACACAGTACAGCTTCAAGGGCAGTGAGGATACCGTCAGCAAAACCGTACATTGGTACCTGATGAGTGCAAATTCTTTTTACTGCAAGCCCCAGAGCGAGGAGTTTTTTGCCGATGCAGGCTTTTATAAATTCCATGAGGCTTATCATCTGCTGAAATTTAACGACGAACGCCAGATTTTGAAAAAAGCATACTATGAATATAGTGAAATGCGCAAAAACAAGGAGTTCTTAAGGAAAAAATTCGGAGAAAGCAAAACATAAAAAGCAAAAGGAGAGATGCGGTTATGAAAAAATATTTTGAAGCACCCGGTTTTGATGGTCTGAAGGAAAGAATCATCGTTCTGAAGGAAGGCGAAGACAAAAAGACACTGATCGCAGTGATCGCTCTGGTAACAGCAGTGCTGATCGCAGTGACTGTTGGTGTTGTTTATCTGCTGAAAACAAAAATGGACGATGAATACGAAGAAGATTGGGACTACGACTGGGATGATCTGGAAGAAGACTTCTTCGAAGAAGACGAATGCGATTGCTGCTGCACAGATAAGGATGTAGATGATTCCGTAAAAGTGGAGCAGGTTTGATCTGAATGAAAAAAGAGAGAGGGTGGACAAAAGCTGCCTGCCCTCTTTTTTTATGTATCGTGGGACAAAATATTTTTTGCGGGACAAAAGACAGCCAAATAAGGTGAGGGATCAACGATGGAACAAATATTACAACTGGTGAAAAAAATCGCGCCGGATCTGACGGAGGAGATGGTGAAGCGATATCGTGTACTGAAAACAGTGCGGCTTCTGCAGCCCTGCGGTCGCCGTCTGGTGGTGCTTTCCCTTGGTATGACAGAGAGAACGGTACGCAGTGAGATCGAACGGCTCAGTGCCCAGAATCTGATCCATGTTTCCAAAATCGGCATGAGTCTGACAGACGAGGGGACAGAGGTGCTCATGGGACTGGAAAAAATGTTTTCTGCCTTAACCGGACTTTCTATTCTGGAGGAGCGGCTGGAGGAGGCCCTTGGTGCCCAGCGGGTTTATGTGGCACAGGGTGACAGTGCGGACAGCGAGCGTGCCCAGAAGGAAATGGGGCAGCTGGCAGCAAGAGTTTTGTTTGAAAATACAGAATCCGATCTGCGTATTGCCATTGCCGGCGGTTCTGCCATGGCAGAGCTGGTGGAAGCGATCCCGGAAGGGCTGGAGCAGAAGGCGAAAATGGTTCTGCCAGCCCGCGGCAGCATTGGCCGCAGGCTGGAGCTGCAGGCAGATACACTGGCAGCAAGGCTGGCAGAAAAGCTGCAGGCAGATTATCGTTTGCTGCATTTGCCCGATAATTTGAGCCCCCATGTTCTGGAGGAAATGAAAAAAGATCCGGACATTGCAGATACGATCCAGGAAATGGAACAGGCAGATATTTTGCTGTTGGGTGTTGGCAATGCGCTGGAAATGGCAGAAAAACGCCATCTGGACGAGAAGATCCGCAAAGAACTGGAACGGGAAAAGGCAGTTGCAGAGGCTTGCGGCTATTATTTCGATGCTCAGGGCAGAGTGATTTATGAAACCCGCTCTATCGGGATCGATTTTAATGAGATCGATCAGATGGACTGTATTATTGTCGTGGCAGGCGGAAAGAAAAAGGCGGAGAGCCTGCTGGCGGTAAGCCGCAGTATCCCCAATGGCATTTTTGTGACGGATGAAGAAGCGGCTACGGAAATCTTAAGGCTTGCAGGAAAATAATTCTTATCGTATAATATTTTCGAGGGACATTTTCTGTCCCAAATAAAAGGCTTTTTCATAATAGCCTATGATTTTGGTAATGATAGGATAACGGCAACGGCCGATCAGAAAGGAGCAATCAGGATGCTGAATAAAAAAACAGTAGATGATTTACAGGTAAAAGGAAAACGCGTATTGGTAAGATGTGACTTCAATGTACCTCTGCAGGATGGTGCGATCACAGACGAAAACAGAATCACAGCAGCACTGCCTACAATCAAGAAGCTGATCGCTGACGGCGGTAAGGTGATCCTGTGCTCTCACATGGGCAAACCCAAAGGTGAAGCAAAGCCTGAGCTTTCTCTGGCACCTGTGGCAAAAAGACTGTCCGAACTGCTGGAAAAGGAAGTTGTATTTGCAAAGGACGACAATGTAGTTGGTGAAAATGCAAAGGCAGCAGTGGCAGCAATGAAGGACGGAGATGTTGTTCTGCTGGAAAATACACGCTATAGAAAAGAAGAAACAAAGAACGAAGAAAACTACAGCAAAGAGCTGGCTTCTCTGGCAGATGTTTTTGTAAACGATGCTTTTGGTACAAGCCACAGAGCGCACTGCTCCACAGTTGGTGTAACAGAATTTGTTTCCGAATCCGCAGTGGGCTATCTGATGGAAAAGGAAATCGAATTTCTGGGTAATGCAGTAAATAATCCCGAAAGACCCTTTGTTGCGATTCTGGGCGGTTCTAAGGTTTCCGATAAGATCAATGTAATCAATAATCTGCTGGAAAAGGTGGATACGCTGATCATTGGCGGCGGTATGGCATACACCTTTGCTGTGGCAAAAGGCGGTAAGGTGGGCAATTCTCTTCTGGAAGAGGACAAGGTGCCCTATGCAATGGAAATGATGAAAAAGGCGGAGGAAAAAGGTGTGAAATTCCTGACACCTGTGGATACTGTAATCACAAAGGAATTCAAAAATGATACAGAATTCAAAACAGTGCCTACAGGAGAGATCCCTGATGAATGGGGCGGTCTGGATATTGGGGAAGAAACAAGAAAACTCTTTGCCGATGCCATTATGGGCGCAAAAACCGTTGTATGGAATGGTCCTATGGGTGTTTTTGAATTTGAAAACTTTGCAAAAGGTACAAAGGCTGTAGCAGAAGCAATGGCGCAGATCGATGCAACGACCATCATTGGCGGCGGCGATTCTGCAGCTGCGGTAAATCAGCTGGGCTACGGAGATAAGATGACACACATCTCCACCGGCGGCGGTGCATCTCTGGAGTTTTTGGAAGGCAAGGAACTGCCCGGTGTTGTTGCGGTGGATGATAAATAAGAGAGAAGGAAGAAATATGAAGGGGAAAAAGAAACTGATGCTGCTGGCGATGGCATTTTCCATTCTTGGCGGAACTGCTGCCTATGG
>JAUNCB010000028.1 GCA_030526765.1 Bacillota bacterium | reverse complement strand
TTCCTCAGGAGTATAAAGTGTAGAAGAATCTGTAATAATTTTTACCATATAAAATACCTCTCAAGATAGTTTTGAATACTACATATATCAGTTTGCAATAAATATGCACCTCCGTCAATACATTTCCTGCTGTAATTCATTTTTCAGCATTTTTTTGCATAAATTTTGTTTGTTCCGCAAAAATTATCTATAAAAAACAAAATGCTTTTATCAATTCCCTTCATGCAAACTGACAAAAGCATTTATTTTTTATATCTTAACTTGTTCTTAACGCTTCTTTTTATGAACGTTACGAATGGTCTTCTTTTTGGCAGGTTTCTTCTGTTCTCCGCCATTTTTTACGGGTTTTCCGCCCTTATAGGCAGTATCCCGTTTCATCTTTCTGGGACGGATCAGGCAGTGCTTCTCAAAGCCGATCAGGTCTTCCCTATGGGCTTTCTTCAGTGCTTCCATCACCAGTTCATAATTCTGAGGCAGACGATACTGCATCAATGCCCGCTGCATTGCCTTTTCATGAGGGGATTTCGGCACATATACCGCTTCTCCTGTTCTGGGATCCTTTTCTGTATAATACATGGCAGTGGAAAGCGTACCGGGTGTCGGATAAAAATCCTGTACCTGCTCCGGCATATGATGAATATCTCGCAGATATTCTGCCAGCTCAATGGCCGCATCCAGATCGCTTCCGGGGTGGCTGCTCATCAGATAGGGCACCAGATACTGCTCCATACCAAGACGTTTATTGATTTCATAATATTTCTTTACGAATCTTTCATAAACATCTCCCGCAGGCTTGCCCATTTTCATCAGCACCTTTTCGGAAACATGCTCCGGTGCCACCTTCAGCTGCCCGCTGACATGATATTTACACAGTTCATTGAAGAAGGTTTCATCTTTATCATAGATCAGATAATCATAGCGGATCCCGGAGCGTATAAATACCTTTTTGATCCGGGGGATCTCTCTGATCTTACGCAGGAGCTGCACATAATCCTTATGGTCTACCTCCAGATTGGGACACTTGGTAGGCCAGAGGCACTGTCTGTCCCGACAAGCCCCCTGCTCCAGCTGCTTTTTGCAGGCAGGGCCGCGGAAATTTGCCGTAGGGCCGCCCACATCATGAATATATCCCTTAAAATCGGGATCCCATGTGATTTTTTCCGCTTCAGAAACCAGAGAATGATGGCTTCTTGCTGTAACCACTCTGCCCTGATGGAATGCCAGTGCACAGAAATTACAGTTCCCAAAGCAGCCACGGTTGCTGACCAGAGAAAATTTTACCTCCTCAATGGCAGGCACTCCCCCCTGTTCTATATACATGGGGTGATAATTCCGCTCAAAATTCAGGGCATACACCTTGTCCAGCTCCGCTGTCCGCAGGGGTGGAGAAGGCGGATTCTGTACCACAGTCCATTCATCGTATTCCTCGATCAATGTCTTTCCAAGGACGGCATCCGTATTCTGATACTGAATCAGAAAACTCTCGTTATATTTATCCTTATCTTTTACGATCTCCTTATATTTGGGGAGAAGGATATAGTCCACTGCACGGGAGATATCCTTTGTCTTATATACAGAGCCGCGAAGAAAGGTCAGCTCGTTCACAGGAATGCCGCTGTCCAGCGCCTCTGCCATTTCAATGATCTGGTGTTCCCCCATACCATACAGAAGCAGGTCTGCACCACTGTCCAGCAGAATGGAACGGCGCACTTTATTATCCCAATAATCATAATGGCTCAGTCTTCTCAGGCTGGCCTCCACGCCGCCAATGATGATCGGTGTTTTCTTATAAACCTCTCTCAGTTTATTACAGTATACGATCGTCGCACGGTCCGGTCTTTTCCCCATTTCCCCGCCGGGTGTATAATAATCCTTTTTCCGTTTCTTTTTTGCTACCGTATAATGATTCACCATGGAATCGATATTCCCCGCACTGACCAGAAAGCCAAGACGAGGCTCTCCAAAACGGGTAAAATCCTCCGTGCTGCGCCAATCCGGCTGTGCCAAAAAGCAAACCTTATAGCCGTGGCTTTCCAGCACACGACAGATGATCGCTGCACCAAAGGATGGATGATCCACATAAGCATCCCCGCAGATATATACAAAATCGGGCTGTTCCCAGCCTCTTTCCAGCATTTCCGTTTTTGTTACAGGTAAAAATGCCATCGCATTCCCTCCTTACTTTTCGTCTTTTTTCAGTATATCAAATTTGCAGACAGAATACAAACAAAAGCGTTACCGCATAAATACGATAACGCCTCTCTCTTAAACATCTTCACGGATATTTTTCTTAATCGTCAGAATATTTTTCCCATCTTCATAAGAATAATCTACATAGTTCATACTCTTTTTTACCATATAGATGCCCAATCCGCCAACCGTCCGCTCCTCAGCATTCAAGGTTGTATCCGGGTCCTTTTTTTCCCATGGATTGTATGGTTTGCCGCTGTCAATAAATATAACATGAACCATATCATCCTCAAAAACGACCTGAATCGTCACTGCTCCTTCTTCCGGATCGTAGGCATAGTTTGCGATATTGACAAACAGCTCTTCCACGGCAATATCCATCTGCAGGATCGTAAACATGGAACAGTTTTCTGCCTCCAGCTCTTTATTCAGGAATTCTATAACCTCATCCAAACGAGTTAACTCTGCTTTCAGCGTAATTTCCTTCAAAAATCCCGCCCCCCCTATCTTTATCAGAGAGACAAAGCATGCCACTATCATCAAACTGATTTGCTCCGCCTACAAACAAAACCAGGGCTCTGTAAAATCATACAAAGCCCTGCATTTTACTCTATTGTCAAGATATTGATAAATCCGGATACCTGTAAAACAGACATCAATATCTCAGGCACATGTACCAGTTTCATAACACCTTTTTTAGAGTTTGCGGTTTTCTGACCAATCAGCAATGCACGCAAACCGGCACTGGAAACATATGCACATTTTTCAAAATCCAATACTACCTGATTTACTTTCTGAAAGCTTTTCAGAATAGCATCCTGAAGCTGCGGACTTGTATTTGTATCTACTCTGCCTTCAACAGAAATAGTTATGATATCATTATCTCTTGTCGTAATTATTTCCATATCAACATCCCTCTCTTCTTTCCAATATGATTATAATATCATATCCGAAAATATTTCGCAAGAGGACATCCTCGATAGTTTTTCATATTACTCCAAAATAATAATATTTCCATCCATGCCCTGCTTATGATCCAATGCACCGGATTCTGTTTCTTCAATATAAGCATTCATATCCATATAGGTATGGCTGTCCAGATTGCCCTTTGCATCCAGGAAGCGGATAATCAGATTGCTTCTGACCGGCTTAAACTGATTCAGCAGAAACATCAGCTGAGATTTCTGATTCTCCGGTACAAAAGTATGAATCAGCATAGTAACATCAAAGGTGCCTTTCCCGTACAATTCCTCATAGAACTGCACATCCTTGGTCTGTACATCATCCCGTAATACATTCTTTTCCAGAATGATCGCCTTTTCGCCCAGAATAATTTCGGAAAGGCGCTCCAGTGCCAGTTTTGTTCCCTTGATCCGATTCAGCTGATAAGCCTCTTTTACCAGAAGGCGCAGTCTGTCCTCTTTCAGAAAATCACCGCTGATATCCAATCCCATCCAGCGGCCGAAGGTCGGCAGCAGCTCTACGGGAGCCGTATCTATATCCAGCATGGATGCAATGCCGTCCACCTTATCCTGAAAATCAAGATATAAAGAAGAAAATACGGAAATATATCTATGGAAAAAGCTGTTGTGCTCCCTGTAAACCTCAGGGAAGGTATCCATGAAAAAGTCCCCTTTGTTATCTACATAGATATTGGAAAGGCTGCCCTTCCCAAGCCCGATTACTTCGATCATAAGATACAGATATCTGCCCTCCAGCTCATACAGAAGAATATCATTCTGATTGATCGCCTTCAGCGCACCTGCATATTCCATGAAATTCTTTTTCAGGTCCAGACTTGTTTCCTCATCGTAAAGAACCTCTTCATGTTGAAATTCTTCGTCATTCAGCCATACACTGCGCTCATTGGTTGCAACTGCATAAACAGTCATTACCATATCTTCCGACAGATCGCAGTTTACACGAAATCTACCCCAGGCTGCATTTTTTTCCACACCATCAATGGCATCAGAAATGAAAACACGACGATATACATTTTCATCCAGCTGTAATGTATGCTCCCCTTCCGGTATCATCCCTGTAAGGAAAGAACGATGAAAGCGATTTTTCTTTATGGAATATTTACGATATTCAGCCATTTCGTTCCCTCCTTTACTCTGTCGTATTCAGCTCCAGTGCGATTTCACCGGGATATAACAAACAATTATCCTTTGGCTGGATGTCCAGACCTTTTATGGCGGCATGCAGCGAATTATTCGGTGTTACTGTTAATTCATAAATATATTTTACACAGGGAAGAGATTCGATCAGATGGAATAATTCATCAAAATGGAATCGATCCCCAAAATTTCTTTCAGAATTAATATAGTCCAATTCCTGAATAATCAGTTCTTCGATCTGTTCCTTACAGCCTTCGTAATGCGGTTTCACATAAATCGTTCCTCTTACATGAACCGGTACATAAACAGGCTGCTGCAGATCAATATTAACTGTCAGAAGTCTTGCCTTCTCCAGTCTTTCTCTGATCGCCTTTTGATAGATCTCGCTCAGCAGCGGGAATTCTTCATTACACATGGGCATCGCTGTTACCTGAATAGAATTCTGATGCCCATCTCTGACCGCCTTTACCTTACGAATGCAAAGTTCCGGTGTTGTACGAACCAGATCTTCATAATCCTTCGCTTCTACGGCTGTATAATGCTTTCTAAGATCTTCGATCAGGCGTCTGCGTACATCGTAAACGGTTTCTGCAAAGCAGCCTCCCGTTCCTGCCGCAGGATTGCGGAATACCACATCGCTCCGATAGCCGATGGGGAAAAACTGACTGCCTGCACGAACATTGCCCTCCGGCCCTTTGCTGACAGCAAAGCCGCCCAGGAAAATCCTGCAGCCGATAAAGCCTGCAGCCTCATCTACCCGCACGATCCCATCATTCTCCAACAGTGTATAATGGAATTCATCTTCCCTGTCACTGGAAGGCTTCACAAAGGAATATACCTTTTCTCCTGCTTCATTCTGTTTTTCCGCAATGATCGTAAACCCTTCTTTTACAACATGTCTGTTGGGCAGAATGATTTCCTGATTATCGTAGCCGTACAGCATGCCCAGATCCTGCTGACGCATCATATCTTCATTATATGCCACCAGCTTTACCGCATTATCCAGATTCCCGGGAGCGAAACCAAAGGCTTCTTTATCAAAGCTAAAACGATAGATCCCATAATCGATCCGTTCCAGACGATAATATCTGCCCTTATCTGACCAGGGCTTCTCCTGTTCATAAAGATAGTAGGGACCATTCTGTGTTTCCTTACAGAACACCCGCAGATAGCCCTCCTCCAGAATATCACTGAAAAGCTCAAAGCTTTGTACCCTGCCGTAAGTATAACAGATGGATTTCTTTTCCTTCTGCCATACCTCAAACAGAAATCCGCTGATCTTCGCAATCTTCGGGAAAATATCATAATCTGCCCGCTTCAGAATACCGCGAACCACATAGCCCTTCTGAGGGAATTCTTCATAAATTGCCAGCTTTTCCTTGGGAACACGAAAGCGCATTTCTCCGCTGTTCAAAAGACAGCCTGTTCCGTCCTTCATCCGAAGATTCACAAAACCTTTTTCTGTATAAAGCTGCCACTGAATTTCTGCAAACAGGTTTTCCCCTGTAAATGCATTTCTTTTATAATCCTTTGCCAGATCAACATGGAAAATTACTTCTTCTCCTGCATTCACCATGCCATCCATAACCAGATAAATTTCCATTCCAACCTGCGGTTTTTCTGTAAAGATTGCCGCATCCACAGGATAATCTTCATCCAGAATAAAGCTGTAATCTACAACCTCCTCATTCTGTCTGCCATAAATACCTGTCAGCTTATATCCATTCAATATATTTTCCCGATTGGTTTCAAACAGGATCTCCCCAACCTGAAAACGCTGTCCTGCCGGAATACGTACCGGCTCTTCCACATTTCTCGCTTCTAAAAGAATACGTGCATTTCTGCCTTTTCCTTTGAAAAATCCAGCCATGGCAAATAATTTTTCCTGAGCTGCCTCCGGCATTCGGTCAATATACGCCTGCTGCATGATGGTAAATGCAGAAAGGTTTTCCAAAATGGTCTCCGCAGGATCAGAAGGGTTGAAATTGGTCCATTCCTGTGTATAAAGAGGGATCTGATTTCTGGCTTCCTGTATTAAGTTTTCAAAAGTTAGCTCTTGAAGCATATGATGACTTAACATATTGCCGCCTCCTATTATTCAACATCCTGCATGGGAGAAATATGGATATTATGCTTCCCATTGCATACTACCATGAAAGGAGATACCTTCAGTTCATTCAATGCCACTTCGTGCACCCCATCATCATCCTCATATTTTGCTGTAACAACGACCTGACGGATCATTACTCTGTTCTTCAGGCTGTTGAGTTTCATCATGATCTGCGCATTTCTGGGCATCTGTCCAATATTCCAGCCTTTGCTGTTTTCCGTTGCGATAGGATTCAGATATTTTGTCAGTACATCCTTTGCCAGTGTCTGGATCTCAAAGCTATCCTCCATACGCATAACCTCTGCCCATACATCTACACTGATCTCAACAAAAATCGGTTCCTCCATCTGCAGCTCCTTCGGATCGATAGCAAGCTCACAATGCTCCAGCAGATGTTTTTTCAATTCATCCTGCAGACGATAGAAGGAGTTTTTCCCCTTCTGATAGTCTTTCATCAGAAGCACCACATGCAGCATCTTCTCACGATAAACGCCATCCTTGCCGATACCCGGAATAATAGCCGCCTTATCAATGGTATCCGAGAAATAAAGTACCTCTCGTTCATAATCCTGCTCTGTTACAAAACGACCGCGGGAGCTGAGCAGACCTGCACCACGCTGCAGCGCTCTTTCCATGGTTTCCATATCGCTTCCGCCATAGGCAGCCTCCGGATTATAGATATTCTGCACAAATAACCAGTTGCTGCTGCTTTCTGTGATCGTATTCGCAGGAACATTCCCCATATCGCCATTGCAGCAGCGCAGCTGCACGGTAAAGGCAACGTCATCCATATTTCTGGGTATCCGTACCCGAACCCCGTCACCAAACAGAATCCGTCCGTTCATACGGTCTAATATGTAATGTCTGTCTTCGGAAGTGGAATGATAGAACTGATCTGTTTCCTCCCATTTTACAAAGAATTCGGAGATCTCACCCAGATAATTCCGTTCGATCCGCACTCTCTCCGGCATTTTTTCTTTCAGCCGAAGCATATCTTCTTCCGAGTATTCATTCAATTCGTTTACCCATACCTCTGCATCCAGAATACCTTCTCCCCGCAGAGGAAATACCATTTCCGGACGCACTTCATCCAGATAATAGTCTTCTTCATCCAGTGTTTCAATGTTATGCACTGTCACACCATTGGTACTGATCTGTTTCAGTTTTACAGACGAAGCAAACTCTGTTCCATGATCCACTGTTACCCGCAGCCAGCACTGGCGCTGCCCTTCCAGCTCTACCATTGCCATATCGGAAGGAGGCAGGAACAGCACAATACCGCTTCTGGAGAGATTTGCCGTATAATCAACAACCTTCATTTCCTTAAAGCCGTGGATCGTCGAATAGTAATACCGCAGTTTGATATTCTTATTCCGCTGTTCGCCTTCAAGCTGCCACCACAGGCTGACAGGTCCATTTTCAAATTTTCTGTTGAAGCCAAGATATAAGGAGGTATCATTATACAGCCCCTTGGAGAATGCAACAAATTTCTTTTCTTCTCTCAGCTTCTTTGTAATATCCGTTTTATCTGTACCGGAAAGCACATGACAGATTTCCGGCTTTTCAAATCTTTCTTCGTATGTATACGAAACCATCAGATCACTGAGGATCGGAACCACATGAATGCAGGGCTGATAATAACAGTTATCCGAACGAAGCAGCTGAATCCGCAGAGTTCTGCCATTGAAGGCACCCGTGGAGGATTCCTTCCAGTCATCGGGGCAGCGGAATGTGATCTCATATTCGCCCTCATTTCGCTCTGCAAACATACGGCGATACTCTTTTTCACATTTCAGACGCTTCCAGCCAATGCCGTTATAATATTCAATAGAGATTTCCTCTGCATAGGCATAGGAAACATGCACATCCATTGCCGCATGGGGTTTTCTTTTGATAATCCGCAGATCCGCATCCTCCTCCTGTCTGGAGGGGCCTACATAACGATCCTCATAGGACGTATTAAATTTCATGGTAATCTTTGCATCTTTTTTATTGAAATACTGGTTCATACCAATATAACATTCTGAGAACAGGGAAAATCTGTCTCCAAACAGATAGAATCTTTCTGTTGCAAAGTCTGTTGTCCCATTGCCCACATATTCCGCATTTCTGGGACTGCCTGCAGAAGAGAAGGAAATGGAATCAAAGGAAATGGTATCCTGCTGGGGCTCCATCGCCTCCAGAACAAAAACGCTGTATTCCTTTTCATCTACCATAACGGGCTCATTGGCCTTTTCCTTTACGATCAGAATATGATTGCCCATAACCTGACAATTCTCTACAGGAATAAATCCATCTGCTGTATAATAAAGAAACCTGAATTCTCCCGCTGCCAAACGAGGCAGAAAATCGGGACAACCCGTGATTCTGCAATAAATCGTTTCATTTTCCACATCAAAAATACTGCTGTGGAAGAGAACCACTGCCTGCCGCTCCAGACCCTCCTTAGAAAACTGGAACAAATTGAAGGGTTTTATCTTATTTGCATTTTCTTCATCATCGTCGTCAAAAAAGACTTCCTGCTTCTTTTCCTCCGCCACACCTTCAACGTAGGGCTTTTTCTTCAGATCCCCCTTAATCGGAATCACTCTGCCTTTTTTTCCGGAGGTCATAAACATTGTCCGCAGCTTTGCCGGTGTCAGATAAACGGGAAAAGCTGTTTCAAATATGATCTTTTGCATTTCCACATCTGACAGCAGACGGCTGTGGGCAGGAATATAAACCCCCTCCTCTGCTTCAGATACAACATCCATCAATACTGTCGCCTCTGCAGGGTGTGCCGGCAGTGGAGAAATCTCCATCAGGTTTACCAGTTCTGTGCGATACCGCTCCAGCATACTATTATATCGATCAATGTTTTTGTTCATTTGGTTTGCAAAAAGCAACGCCAGTACCGAACCAATATCAGGATCGGAAGGATCAAAATTCCATTCTGGTACATAGCCCTTCGCAAGATTC
>JAUNCB010000282.1 GCA_030526765.1 Bacillota bacterium | reverse complement strand
GAAGGCACCATGATCGATATGAATGCTGTGCTGGGTGCAAGAGCAACCGTAGGCAACAATGCCCATGTAGGCGCAGGTGCGGTGCTGGCAGGTGTGCTGGAGCCCCCCTCTGCTACTCCCGTTATCGTAGAGGACGGCGTTATGATCGGTGCAAATGCCGTTGTTCTGGAAGGTGTACGCATTGGTAAGGATGCTGTTGTTGCAGCCGGTGCCGTGGTAACAGAGGATGTACCCGCAGGTGCTGTGGTGGCAGGCTCCCCTGCGAAGATCATCAAAATGAAGGATGAAAAAACAGAAAGCAAAACACAGCTTCTGGATGATCTCAGAAAATAATCTCTCGCACAAAAAGGACTCTCATTCATCTGAGTAGTCCTTTTTTCTTGACTTTTCCCCGCGGCCCACCATGTTTCGATTTGCAAATTTTAAACACACCATTCAGACACAAATGGTGACATTTTCAGATTTATGATGTAAAATAGATAGTATCACAGCAAACGAAACTGCAGAAAGGGTGAAAACGGTATGGAAAAATACGACGCTGCGTTTTCCGACAGGGAAAATCAACTGATCGAAGAAGCAAGACGGATCCCGCCGGATCTTGCTGCCATAGAACAGCTTTTACAGGCCGGGGCAGATTTGAATAAAACAGGCAGCGAACGGAATGTATTTCTTACCATTCTGGAGTATTACGGAGAATATGTGGACGAAAAAGGTGATGTTCGGGAAACCGGGAAATATCTTCCCCCTCTGCTGGAGCTGTTTTTTCGCTACGGTGTGGATGTAAAGGCAAAAAATGAAGATGAAATGAGTGCAGCCTGGTGCTTTGTCTGGCCTACCGCCATGGATGATGCCATGCTGCAGGCAGCAGAGTTGCTGCTGCAAAAGGGCGTCAAGGCAAATGCCCGCTATCAGAACCAGACCCCGCTGGATTATCTGGAGGAGTCTCTGAAACGGGCAAGAGCCACCAATGACTGGACAGAGCTGGACAGCTTTCGGGAAAAATACCGTTCTCTGCTGATCCGCTATGGTGGTGTTCCCCGCTACAGCGGTTACTGCGGCTGGGTGGCAGAGGATGTTCCGGAAAAGGATCGGCCCCTGCTCTGGGGCGATCAGTGCCACCGTGCCAAGCTCAACCGCAATTATCGCTTCCGATACAATGCAGAAGAAAAAGATTTTGATCTGTTCGATATGAAAACAGAAAAACGAATCGGAAAATACTACGGAAAAAAGTAATGGAAAGATACCGGATAATCTCTTGTTTGCAATGGAAAGCTATGCTATAATTATATTTAGTTTTTCATTTTATAACAGGAAGGATGGTCTATATGAAAAAAACGCTTTTGGCAGTATTGCTGGTGCTGGGTCTTGCATTGAGCGGCTGTGGCGGCGAAGATTATACAACAGTTTTTACTGAGGTAAACACCGTGGAGGGTGTTACCCTGTCCCTGAAGCAGGATACCCTCAAGGGCTCTGAAGCAACCTTTATCCTGAGCAACGATTCTGCGGAAGATGTTCTCTTCGATCCTGTGGAATTCCATCTGGAGGAGAAGAATAAAGAAGGCGTTTGGGAAGAAAACATCGGCACCCGTGTATCCGACTGGAAACGGGATACCACCGAAACCATCCCCGCAGGCACCTCCATCGAGCGCACCGTTAGCTGGAAGGGTCTTTGCGGCAGCATCAACAATGGCGAGTTCCGTATCATTCTGATCGTGAACGATCAGCCCATTGCGTGTGCATTTGAAAGATAAAAAAGAGATCGAAAGAAATCTCCTTCATGGGAATTCTTTCGATCTTTTCTTTTTTTATCCTTTTTCTGCTGCTTTTACAGCAGTCTTTCCCGAAATTCCTTCGGCAGAGCCTGCATTGCCTTTGCAAAATCCGCAGCTTCCAGCAGTCCGCCCTCCTGCTCCACCACAGCAGAGGAAACATGATTCGCCAGATAAATCGCCTCTCCAAAGGAAAAGCCAAAGCGCCTTGCGGCAATGACCGCTCCCATGTGGGAATCCCCTGCACCGATGGTATCCCGCACCTTTGCCGTCACAGGCGGTGCATAGTGATCTGCGCCGTCATAGCAATAGGAGCCCTTTTCTCCAAGCGTGACGATGACTGCATTTTTGCTTTTGCTAAAAATTGCTCTTGCCGCCGCCTCCACCGTTTCCTCTCCCGTAAAGGCAAGGCTTTCTCCCTCATTCAGATGCAGCACGGGATGCAGGGAAAGCATCGCCTCCATCCGCTCCGGCTGGATCTGCAGAATGCGGGCACCGGGCGCAAAATAGATCGTATATTCGGGGTGCTTTTCAGATAGGCAATGATATTTTCGCCGGTATATTCCTCGATCTCCAGCCCACAGACATACACACTGTCGATGGAGGGTGTGTCTATTTTCTCCAGATAGGCTTCATAAAAGGTATACTCGATGCCATG
>JAUNCB010000281.1 GCA_030526765.1 Bacillota bacterium | reverse complement strand
CTGGGGCTGTCTTGCCCGCTGTGCCTCCTGCTGCTGTCTCCGCTGACGTTCCTGCTGCAGGCTGTAGACATTGTCCTTTGTCGGATAACGGCTGGCCGGTACCTGCTGCTGGGGCGGTCTGGGCGGTTTTCTTCTATTCCCTGAGGAACCTTTTTTCATGGGAATCCCCCTGTTCTCTTTCAACTCAAATCTTTCATGCCCATACTACAGGCATACTATCATAGTATTATACATCAAAAAAACAGAAAGGTAAACCCGTCTTTCCCCGAAAAACACACAGAACGCCCCAAAATGCGCCAAAGAAAAAAGAGGAAACAAAGCGTCTCCTCTTTTCCAGCCTTTCTTACAGAATGATACAGATCAAACCGCCGCTGCCCTCGTTAACGATCTTCTGCAGGGTTTCCTGCAGCTTCAGCCTTGCATCCTCGGGCATACGGCTCAGCTTATTCTGCATCCCGTCCCCCACCATATCTCGGAGGGTACGTCCGAAGATATTCAGCTCCCATATCTTTTCGGGCTCCTCCTCATATTCGGAAAGGAGATGGTCGATGAATTCTCGGGACTGCTCCTCATTGCCGATGATGGGGGAAACCTCCGTTTCCACATCGGCACGGATGAGATGGATGGATTCCCCTCTGGCTTTCAGGCGGATGCCGTAGCGGCTGCCCTGCTTAAACACCTCGGGCTTCTCCAGAACGATCTCGGAAAAGGCAGGGCTCACCACCCCATAGCCCTTCTGCTCCACTGCCTCCAAAGCATAGACCAGCTTATCATGCTTCCGCCTGATCTCGGAAAGGCTGCGGAGGGTCTCCATAAGGGTCTGGTCGTTCTCAATGGGCAGCTCCACCGTTTCGCTGAGGATCTGATAAAAGAGGTCATCGGCAAAATGGAGGGTGATATCTGCCGCCCCCTCCCCGGGAAGGATATGCTCTGCATAGGCACCCTTCAGATGCTCCGCCTCCGCCAGCCCATCCACAATGGCTTGGGTATCCAGAAGCCGCTCCGCCTCTGCCATGCTTTTCCGCAGGGCTGCCGTCAGGCTCTGCTTCAGCCAGTGCCCCTGCTCCAGCGTTTCCACCCAGCCTGGAAAGAAGAAGCGCAGCTCCTGCAGGGGGAACTGATACAGCACCTGCTCCAGTATTTTGCGGATATCCTCTTCCTTCAGCTGTGCCCCGTTCACCGCCAGCACAGGCACACCGTATTTCTCCTCCATGGCCTGCCGCTCCGCCAGAACGGCTTCGCTGTAGGGAGCGGCAGTGTTCAGCAGCACAAGGAAGGGCTTGCCCATTTCCTTCAGCTCCCCGATGACCCGCTCCTCCGCTTCGATGTAGTTTTCCCTTGGCAGGTCTGTCACACTGCCGTCGGTGGTCATAACGATGCCGATGGTGGAATGCTCCGTAATGACCTTTTTCGTGCCCATCTCCGCCGCCTCCCGAAAGGGCAGGGGCGCCTCCGCCCAGGGGGTATGCACCATACGGGGCTGCTCCCCCTCCCTATGTCCCTCTGCTCCCTCCACCAGATAGCCCACACAGTCGATCATCCGTACTCTCACCTGTGTCTGCTCGCCCAGCTCGATCTCCGCCGCCTCATTGGGCACAAATTTCGGCTCTGTGGTCATCACTGTTTTTCCCCCTGCGGACTGGGGCAGCTCATCCCTTGTCCGCTCCCTCTGGTGGGCGTTTTCCATGCGGGGCAGCACCATCAGCTCCAGAAACCGCTTGATGAAGGTGGATTTCCCTGTTCGCACGGGCCCCACCACCCCAATGTAAATATCTCCCCCTGTTCGCTCCGCAATATCCTGATAAATGTCAAAATGCCCCATAGCCTGCCTCCTCTTTTCTGCCATCGTATCCATACAATAACAGGATATGCCCGCCCAGAGGGAATATGCCTTTTTCCCCGCCTGCCGAAATGCCTTGACAAAAAATTCTTCTGTGTTATTCTAATAGGTATGGAAAAATAATAGAAACGAGGTGCTTTTATGAGCAAAACATATATCCCTGCGGACTATCAGTCCGTGCTGACACTGTATGAAACCCAGAATGCCATCGGCGTGATCCACCATGCCTTCGAGGAACATCTGGGTCAGACCTTAAACCTGAAGCGGGTATCCGCTCCCCTCTTCGTTGACCCCACCACAGGTCTGAACGATAACCTCAGCGGTGTGGAACGTCCCGTAAGCTTCGAGATCCCTGCCACAGGCACAACCGCAGAGGTGGTACACTCTCTGGCAAAATGGAAACGCATGGCGCTGTACCGCTATGATTTCCGCCCCGGCAAGGGTCTGTACACCAACATGAATGCCATCCGCCGGGATGAAACACTGGATAACCTTCACTCCATCTATGTGGATCAGTGGGACTGGGAAAGAGTCATCACCCCCGAAAAGAGAAACATTCAGGAGCTGAAATTCACTGTACAGGGCATCGT
>JAUNCB010000027.1 GCA_030526765.1 Bacillota bacterium | reverse complement strand
CCTGCCTGTGACAGAGGGAGAGGAATCCTCCTTCGGCACAGTGGCAGAGGTGGAGTTGTAATTGAGAAAACGCAATAAAAAATGGTATCCAAGGTCTTTTCAGAGCTTTGGATACCCTTTTTTGTTATACGAATACCATCTGTACCAGAACCATATAAGAGATGGTGCCGCCGAAGATGCTCAGCATGGTGCTGCGCTTCCACAGATGGAGGGCGGCGGTCAGTGCGGAGGAAATAAGCATGGGTGCCCAGCCTGCCATAGTGGCGAAGGAAATGCCCTTCAGACAGTAAATGACCAGTGTTGCCATGATCGCCATGGGCAGCACTCTGCCCAGATAGCGGACGATCTCGGGCACCTCTCTGCCGCGGAAGATCAGAAAGGGCAGTGCCCGCTCCAGCCATGTGCAGAGGGTACAGATGACAATGATAAGTATGGATTGTGTTACGGATAAGGTCATATCAGTTTCCCTCCTTTTTTACGGGCTCAATGCGTCCTCTCAGGATGCAGAGCAGTGCGACGGTGATCAGCAGAGAAGGCAGAATAAAATTGGACGGTCCGAAGATCACCAGACAGACGATGCCGGACACGGCTGCCAGCAGGGCAGGAAGGCGATTGTCCGCACCCTTGATCTGCTCGATGAGGATCACGATGAAGAGGGCGGTCAAAGCGAAATCGATGCCTGTGGTATCAAAGGGGATGAGGGTGCCGATGAGTGCGCCAAGAACGCTCAGCACCACCCAATAGAGGACAGGCATGATGGCGGTCAGAATATAGACCTGCTTTTCGTCCATCTCCTCCGGATCAAAGGTATGGGAGCAGTGGAGGGAATAGTTTTCATCGGTCAGGGAATAGATGAGAAAATATTTCCAGAAGCCGAAGGAGCGGAACTTTTCAATGAAGGACAGCCCATAGAAGATGTGGCGGCTGTTTAAGAGCAGCGCCATGACTGCCACCGTTGCCAGAGAAACGCCTCCGGCAAAGAAGGACACCATGAGATACTGGAGGGAGCCTGCCAGCACGAACAGACTGCATGCCCCTGTCCAGACGAAGTTATAGCCTGCATCCTGCATCAGCACACCATAGGCAAGTCCCACGGGGATGAAGCTGATGAAGATGGGGAAGCTATGCTTCACAGCATAGCGAAGGGTTTTTGACATAAAGATCGCTCCTTTTTTGCTTTTGTACATCAGAAATAATGATAATGCTTTCGGTTTGCGGCGAGGAAGCCCACGGCGATCAGCACCGTTACGGCCTCTGCCGCAGGGATCGCCAGCCAGATACCGTCAATGCCGAGGAATTTCGGCAGGATCAGAATGCTTCCCGCTACAAAGATAAAGGTGCGCAGGAAGGAGATCAGTGCGGATACCTTACCGTTGGAAAGGGCGGTAAAGAAGGCGGAGGCAAAGATATTGATGCCTGCGAAGAGGAAATTCCATACAAAGATCTGATAGCCGTACAGGGTGATGGCGTAGGTGGTGCTGTCCTTCGGGGTGAAGATGGCGATGGTGGGCACTGCCAGCAGGTAGGATACCCCGAAGCAGACCAGAGAGGACACCAGAATGATGCCCACGCACATCTTGAACAGACGCTTTAGCTGCACGATATTGCGGGCACCGTAATTATAGCTGAAGATGGGTGCCGCACCGCTGGAAAAGCCCAGATATGCCGAGCTGAACAGGAACTGGGCATACAGCAGGATGGTGATGGCGGCAACGCCGTCCTCCCCCAGCAGCTCCATCATGGAGATATTGAAGAGGAAGGTAGTAACAGCCATGGCACCGGAGGTCACCATTTCGGAGGAGCCGTTCAGCACGGTTCTCAGGATGATGCTGCCGTTCCATTTGGGCTTGACGAAATACAGCACGGTGCGGGGCTTGGCGAAATACACAAGGGCGGGGATACCGCCGATGAGGAAGCCGCTGACAGTGCCCCATGCTGCCCCTGCAATGCCCATATTCAGCTTCACGATGAAAAGATAATCGAAGAAGATATTGGCGACCCCTGCGCCCACATTCAGCCACAGCCCCAGATTGGGCTTGCCTGCGGTGACGAAAAGGGTCTGGAAAAGGGTCTGCACCACGGACATGGTGTAGAAGGTCATCATGATACTGCCATACTCCATGCAGTAGGGCAGCAGGGTTTCATCTGCCCCCAGAAACAGAGAGAGAGGGCGGATAAACACCAGACAGAGCAGGGAAATGATGAGCCCTGTGCCGATGGCAAAGGCAGTGATGAGGGTGAAGGCGCTGCGGGCGGCCTCCGTTCTGCCTTCTCCCAGCTTTCTGCCGATGATGGCAGAGCCCCCTGTGCCCAGCATGATGCCCAGCCCCAGCAGAATATTGATGAGGGGGAAGACGATATTCATGGCAGAGAGGGCGGTGGTTCCCACATAGCGGGAAACAAAGATGCCGTCCACGATGGTATAGGTCGCCACGAATACCAGCATGATGATGGTGGGCAGGGTGAAGCGGATCAGGGAGGACAGATGATATTCTCTGGAAAGTTCATTTTGCATAGATTTGACCTCGTTTCAAACAGGTTCATTCGGTTCGCATTTGGTTTACCCGCTCTTCGTCGGGATGGATATAGATGGTTTTATTGGTCAGATAGATGACCATGCCCGGCTTGGCGCCATTGGGCTTTTTCACATTTTTACGCTGGGTATAATCCACAGGCACCATGCTGCTGTTTTTTGCCTTGCTGAAGAAGGCTGCCAGATTGGCTGCTTCCTCCATGGTGGCCTCGGGCAGCTCTGCCTTTCCGCCGGTGCGGATGATGACATGGCTTCCGGGGATATCCTTGGTGTGCAGCCACAGGTCTGTAGGATCTGCGGTGCGCAGGGTCAGCTCATCATTCTGCAGATTGCTCTTGCCCACCAGAATTTCATAGCCGTCGGAGGAGATATAGCGCAGGGGCTTGGATTTGCGGGGCTTCTGCTGCCCCTTTTTCTGCACCTGTCTGCGGAGGAAGCCGCTTTCGGCAAGCTCCGTGCGGATCTCGGAAAGGTCTGCATCCTCTCTGGCATTTTCGATGGCATTCAGCACGCTTTCCAGATAGGTAAGCTCCTCCTCATTCTGCTTTTCCTGTGTTTCCAGGGCAGCAAGGGTACGCTTTGCCTTATTATACTTGGCGAAATATTTCTGGGCATTTTCCGCAGGCGTTTTGGCGGGGTCGATGGCAATTTCGATCTCCGGCAGAGCCTCCTCGTAATAATCAATGGTGCGGAAGGTGGTAACACCCTGCGGAACGGCGTAGATATTGGCGGTCAGCAGCTCGCCCTTTTTCTTCCACAGCTCCATGCCCTTGGTTTCCCGTCTGGTTTTCAGATGGATCTCCTTTTTCTTGACACACCGCTCGATGTGATTCATCACAAGCTTACGCATATCCTGTGCCTTCTGGCGGATATGGGCGGCATTGTCCCGTTCGTGATAGAAGCCCTCCAGCAGGGCGGAGATGGTGGGATATTCCTTTTTCTGCAAAGAGGCGAACTGGGTCATTTCCAGCACGGCAAAATCCAGAATTCTGCCGTTTTCCTGATAATAGACCGCAGGGAGATACTGCTCTGTGCGGATATCCTCCATGGTCTGAAGGAAGGCGGAAAACAGCTTTTGAGCTGCCGCATCCGTTGTCTGATGGCAGGCATCGGAGGCATCCAGCCCTGCTCTGGTGCAGATCTCTCCCGCCATGACGGGGGAGATGCCTGTATAGGTCTGATAGAGGAATTCCTGCAGTCTTCTGCCCTCCTGCAGATGAAGGGCACGGTGAAATGCTTCTTCTGCAGCCTCCAGAGGATTTTTCTTATCCTGAGAGGGCGGGAAAACATATTCCTTGCCGGGAAGCACCTCACGGACAGAGCTTTTTTCGTGGGTAACACGCTTGATGGAATCCAGAATCTTTCCGTTTTCATCGGTGAGGATCAGATTGCTGTGCTTGCCCATGATCTCAAGGATCAGACTTTTGGTGGTGATATCGCCCATTTCATTGGCAGATTCGATTTTCAGGATAATGATACGCTCAAAATCGGGCTGCAAAATATCAATGATCTTGCCCCCTGCGATATGCTTTCGCATGACCATGCAGAAAAGGGGCGCAGTCATGGGGTTTTCTCTGGTGCTTTCCGTCAGATGCATCCGTGGATGGGCAGAATTGGCGGAAAGGATAAGCTTTCTTGCGCCGCTGCCGGGGATGCGGACTGTCATGCGGATCTCGTCCGCCACAGGCTGATGAATTTTATCGATACGCCCGCCCAGAAGGGTGGCTTTCAGTTCGGATACGATGGCTGATGTGGTGATGCCGTCCAGTGCCATACAGGACACCTCCTTATATTTTTTCGCTGATGCGTTCTAACTTTTTATTCTACCATAAGATAGGATAAAATGCATCTGTTTTATAGGAAGTACAATCAAAAGAGAAAAATTAAAATAAAATTAAAAATAGTGTATACAATCCGTGGTTTTTGTTGCCATTGCGAAGGGGGATAGGGTATAATAAACCCACTGTTTTTATGGAACGAGAAAGAAAGGAATCGAGCGATGAATGTAAGAAGCATGACCGGCTACGGCAGGGGCGAGCATATTGCGGAGGAACGAAAATTTACGGTGGAAATGAAATCCGTAAATCACCGCTATAACGATATGACCATCAAGCTGCCCCGTACTCTGGCAAGTCTGGAGGATAAGATCAAGAAAAGAATCATGCGGGATGTATTCCGCGGAAAAACCGATGTATATATCAGCTTTGAAACCTTTTCCGCAGCGGATGTGGATGTGAAGCTGAATGAGGTACTGGCAGCGGCATATCTGGAAAAGCTGAATCTCTTAGAGGAGAAATTCGGCCTTTCCGGCAGCGAAAGCAAGCTGGAGCTGGTGGCAAAATTCCCCGATGTGGTGACAGTGGAAAAGGCACAGCAGGAGGAAGCAGTGATCTGGGATGCACTGGCACCTGCGCTGGATGAGGCTGTGGAGAAATTCGTGGCGATGCGTACCACAGAAGGGGAAAACCTGAAAAACGATATTCTGAAAAAGGGTGAACGGATCAAAGCACTGGTGGCAGAGGTGAAGGAACGCTCTCCTCTGGTAGTGGTGGAGTATCGGGAAAAACTCACAAACAGACTGAAGGATCTGATGGACGGTGTGGATATCGACCCCCAGCGGATCGCCACAGAGGTTGCTGTTTTTGCGGACAGAGGCTGTGTGGATGAAGAGATCACAAGACTGGAAAGCCATCTGGTGCAGCTCAGAGATATTCTGGAAGGCGGCGGTCAGGTGGGCAGAAAGCTGGATTTCCTGGTGCAGGAAATGAACAGAGAATCCAACACCATCGCATCCAAGGCTAATGATATTCAGATCGGTAAGGCGACCATCGAGCTGAAAAGCGAGATTGAAAAGATCAGAGAGCAGATCCAGAATCTGGAGTAAGCGGTTTTTTGGAAAGAAGGATTTTTTTGAAGGGGATGTAAGTATGAAAAAACAGGGTATCTTATTGATCATTTCCGGGCCCTCCGGCGCGGGAAAGGGTACGATCGTGGGAAAGCTGTGCGAAAAGGATGATTTTTCCCTTTCCATTTCCGCTACCACAAGAAAACCCAGAGATTATGAAGAAGACGGTGTCCACTATTTCTTCCATACCAGAGAAGAATTTGAGCAGATGCGGGACAGAAAGGAACTGCTGGAATGGGCGGAATTCTGCGGCAACTACTACGGCACACCGAGAAAATATGTAACAGAGCAGCTGATGGCGGGCAATAATGTCATCCTTGAGATCGAGGTGCAGGGGGCTCTGCAGGTGAAGGAGATCTATCCCGAAGGGGTTCTGGTATTTATGGTACCTCCCAATCTGGAGGAGCTGGGCAGACGCCTTACCAACCGCGGTACGGAGGATAAGGAGACCATCAACCTGCGTCTGCGCCGTGCGCTGGAGGAAATGGAACTGGTGGAGAAATATGACTATCTGGTCATCAACGACACCGTGGAGGAGGCAACTGCCAACATTCTGACCATCGTGGAAGCAGAAAAAATGAAATGCAGCAGAAATAAAGAGATCAAACGGATTTTTAAAGGAGAGATGTAAAAATGTTAAGACCTTCCTATTCTGATTTATTAGAAGTAATTACAAGAGATGCAGAGGATGAAACACTGGGCAGCAGATACACTATCGTTATTGCAGCGGCAAAAAGAGCAAGACAGCTGGTGGACAATGCAGAGCCTCTGGCAGATAATATCAAGGTGAATAAGCCTGTTTCCATCGCAGTGGAAGAGCTGTATGAAGCAAAGATCAAGGTGCGTCAGGGTCAGCCCATCGTGGAAAGAGAAAAGGGCGAGCTGGCAGAAGTAGTGTTTGACTGTATGGCAGAGGAAGAAGCGGCAGCGGCAGCAGCAGCGGCTGCGGCAGGCGAAATCGACGAAATGGAAGACTGATTTTGGGTATCGGGAAACCGAAACCCTTGAAAGCCCGTGTTTACGGGCTTTTATTGTAGATAAGGGAGGTGAGAAATGATGTATGCGAAGGTGATCGTGGGGCTGAATAACCCTGCCATGGACAGATTGTTTGATTATCGGGTGCCTGCGGAGCTGACACTCAGAGAAGGAACACGGGTCATTGTGCCCTTTGGCAGAAGAAATGCCAGAACGGAGGGCTATGTCATTTCTCTCTCTGCGGAAACGGACATTCCTGCGGAGCGGCTGAAGGACATCCTCGGGGTGCTGGATGAGGGGAAGCCCTCCTTCACACCAAGGCTGCTGGAACTGGCAAAATGGATGCAGGAACGCTATTTCTGTACCTTGAACCAATGCCTGCAGACCATGCTGCCTGCGGGCATCCGTACCAAAAGCAGCTGGACGGTGAGCCTTCTGGATTTTGGAGAGGAGGTCAGCCTGACCCCTAAGGAACGGCTGCTGGTGGAGTTCATCGGGGAGCGGCGGAATGTACCCCTGGATGATATTCAGGCGGAATTTACGGGAAAGGTAACGGAGCTGCTCAGCCGTCTGGAGGAAAAGGGTGTGCTGGAGCGAAAGCAGCACCTCAGACACAGTGCATATAAAAAGGAACGGCGGCTTCTTTCTCTGGATGCGGAGCATCCCCTGCTGGAGGCGGTATGGCGGAAGGCGGAGAGCGACAAGCGGCTGGCAGGACAGCGGCTCCTTCTGGAATACATGGCAAACGGCGAAGAAAGTACGGCAGAGGAGCTGAAGGAAAAATTCGGTATCACCGATTCCCCCATAAAGACCCTGCTTGCCAAGGGCATCCTCAGAGAACGGAGAGAAACCGTGCTGCGGGATGTGTGCGATGGGGAGGATGTGGAGCGCACCGCTGCCTTTGTGCCGACGGCGGAGCAGGCGGCGGCACTGGAAGAGATCTGCAGGGAAATGGAGCGGACGGAAAAGCGGCCTGTTCTCCTCCATGGAGTAACGGGCAGCGGCAAAACGGAGCTGTATCTGCAGGTGATCGCAGAGGTGCTGAAAAAGGGGCAGCAGGCTATTGTACTGGTGCCTGAGATCGCCCTGACACCGCTGATTCTGGAGCGGTTCTTATCCCGCTTCGGGGAAAAGGTCAGCGTGACCCACAGCCGCCTTTCCATGGGCGAGCGGGTGGATCAGTGGAAGAAGGCAAGGGACGGAGAGATCTCCGTCATCATCGGGCCTCGTTCTGCCTTATTCATGCCCTTTCAGAATGTGGGAGCTGTCATCATGGATGAAGCCCACGAAAACAGCTATGTTTCCGATATTACCCCCAAATATGATACGAAGGATGTGGCGGCGGAGCTGGCGAAGCGCTGCAATGCCCTGTTTCTTATGGGAACGGCGACTCCTGATCTGGTAAGCTATCATAAGGCGCAGGCAGGGGAATACCTCCTGCTGGAGCTGAAGGAGCGGGCAGGCGGTGGGGTTCTGCCTGAGGTTCATGTCACCGATCTGCGGAAGGAACTGGCAGAGGGCAACCGCTCCATGTTCAGCCGCGGGCTGGAGGAGGCCATAAGGGAACGGCTGCGGCGGGGCGAGCAGACCATGCTTTTCTTAAACCGCAGAGGCTATGCCACCTTTGTTTCCTGCCGCAGCTGTGGAGAAGCCATGACCTGCCCTGAATGCGACATCACCTATACCTACCACGGGGCGGAGGAGGCACTGGTCTGCCATTACTGCGGCAGAAGGGTGCCCTTGCCGAAAATCTGCCCCCAATGCGGCTCCCGATACATCCGTTATTTCGGTACGGGGACCCAGAAGATCGAGGAGGAGGCAAGGATGCTCTTCCCCGAAGCCCGTATCCTGCGGATGGATCAGGATACCACACTGACGAAGCACAGCCATGAGGAGATTCTGGAAACCTTCGGCAAGGGAAAGGCGGATATCCTTATTGGTACGCAGATGATCGCCAAGGGACATGATTTCCCGAAGGTTTCGCTGGTGGGCATCATGCTGGCAGACCTTTCTCTGGGGATCGACAGCTATACTGCCTCGGAAGCGGCCTTTCGTCTGATGACCCAGGCGGCGGGACGTGCCGGCAGAAGAAGCGGCGGAGGAGAGGTGTATCTGCAGACCTACCGCCCGGCGCACTATGCGGTGCAGTATGCCGCAAAGCAGGATTATCGGGGCTTTTATGAGGAAGAGATCCTGATGCGGCGCATGCTGCAGTATCCCCCCTTCGGTTCCTTTTTCAGCATCCTCCTTTCGGGAGCGGAGCAGGCAGAGGTGGCGGCGGCTGCGGAAGCACTGACGGCAGAGCTGAGAGAGGCAGACGGCGAAAAAATCGCTCAGTTCCTTGGGCCTGTGCCCCTCCATCGTTTTCGGGGAGAATACCGCTGTCGGCTCATGGTGAAGGCGGCGGAGGAGGAAGCCCTGCGGACACTGGTGGTGCCTGTGGTGGAAAAGCGAAAGAAGGACAGGAAAAGCAGCGTGCGGTATCAGCTTTCGCTGAATCCCGTCAATATTGTTTAAGAGAAAAAGATGTGATATAATAATCTGATTGCGGGGTTTTTCTATATCGCATTTTAAAAATAATTCACAGGAAGTTTGGAAATTGTTCATTTTTTGGAGATAGTATAAAACAGGAGGAATAGAATTATGGCACTTCGTACCATTCGCCTCAGCACAGATGAAGTGCTGCGGAAAACATGTAAGCCCATCAAGGAGATCACACCCAACCTGCTGACCCTTTTGGATGACATGGCAGACACCATGTATGAAGCAAACGGCGTAGGTCTGGCAGCACCTCAGGTGGGTATTCTGAAAAGAGCGGTGATTATCGATATCGGGGAAGGTCTGGTGGAGCTGCTGAACCCCGAAATTCTGGAAGTGAGCGGCTCTCAGACAGACGATGAAGGCTGCCTGAGCCTGCCCGGAAAATATGCCCCCGTGGAAAGACCCAATTATGTGAAGGTGAAAGCCATGGACAGAGAGGGCAACGAATTTATCATTGAAGGGGAAGAACTGATGGCAAGAGCCCTTTGCCATGAGATCGACCATCTGGA
>JAUNCB010000280.1 GCA_030526765.1 Bacillota bacterium | reverse complement strand
CCGTTTTTCGGCATCAGAAAAAGCTCTGCGGGGCCGCCCACACGAAAGGTAGTATGCTCCTTCATGGGCTCCTGCAGCTTCACTCCTGCTTCTCCCAGTCGTTCCTTCAATTCCTTGATCAGATTTTCCATCTTTTCACCTCTTCATTTGCCGATGCGATCTGCAAAATCCTTCGCTGTATTTTTCCCCATCTTTTTCTGACGGTTTGTCATGGCAGCGGATTCACAGATCATGGCTACGTTTCTTCCCGGGCGTACAGGAATGGTGTTTAACTGTACCTTATTTCCCAGAATCTCAATATATTCTTCATTCAGCCCCAGTCTGTCATAGGATGCACCTGTACTGCCGCCGTCCCAAAGCTCCAGACGGATCACCAGATCAATGGTTTTCTGATCCTTAACAGAACCTACGCCGAATAATTCCTTCACATTGATAATGCCGATGCCCCGCAGCTCGATCAGATAACGGATGATCTCGGGACAGGAGCCGATCAGCCTTCTGTCTGCAACCTTTTTGATCTCTACTGCATCATCTGCAATCAGACGATGTCCCCTTTTGATCAGTTCCAGTGCCGTTTCACTTTTCCCGATCCCGCTGGCACCTGTGATCAGAACACCTTCCCCATAAATATCCACCAGTACACCATGCATCATCACACGATCTGCAAGTTCCTCTCTGAGCCAATAGATCAGCTCTGCAATAAAGTCTGTTGTGATCTGATCTGTCTGCAGAATGGGTACATCAAATTCTCTGCCGTATTCCAGCATTTCCGGAAAGATTTCCAGATCTCTGCAAATGATAAGGCCGGGGATCCGATAAGAGAAAAAATTCCGAACGGCTGTTTTTCTTTTTTCCTCCTCCAGACTCAGCAAAAAGCTGTGCTCCACACGTCCTATGACCTGCAGACGGGCATAGTCAAAGCTTTCATAAAAGCCTGCCAGCTGCAGTGCAGGTCTGTTTACCTCTTTCTTTTTGACCGCTCTGCCCTCCAGCGACAGCTCAGGCAATATATTCTTCAGCTGAAAAATCTCCACAATTTTGCTTAATTCCGCAGAATACATAAGCCTTCTCCTTTCTTTTGCATGAAAAATCAGATTCTTTCCTAAGTATAGCATAACCGAAAATCATTCGTTTTGCAATTCCTCCTGATGGAAAAACAGATAGACCGACTCTGCCGCAGGGATGGTCATACCCTCTGCCTCCAGAAGCTCTGCCACCTCCGCTTCGGCAATCCTTTCTATACTGCCAAAATGGCGCATCAGTGCCTTTCTGCGTACTTCGCCGATTCCCTTAATATCATCCAGCACAGAATGAAGATTTCTCTCCTCCCGCAGCTTTCTATGGTAGGTGATGGCAAAGCGATGCACCTCGTCCTGTATCCTTGTCACCAGCTTAAACCCCTCCGAGGTCAAGGGAATTTGTATTTCCTTTTCCCTGAAAAGAAGCCCTCTCGTGCGGTGCTTATCATCCTTCACCATACCGCAGACAGGAATATCCATGCCGAAGGAAAGCAATACCTCCTCCGCTGCGTGTACCTGTGTTTTCCCACCGTCCATCAGGATCAGATCCGGCAGGCGGGTGAAGCTACTGGTTTTCCCTTCCGTTTTTTCCTTTATGGCATGGTTCAGCCTTCTGGTTATGACCTCCTTCATGGAGGCATAATCATTCGCCCCAACCACTGTTTTTATTTTAAATTTCCGATAATCACTGTTTTTCGCCCGACCATCCTCAAAAACCACCATGGACCCTACCGATTCAAAGCCCTGTGTATTGGAAATATCATAGGCCTCCAGCCGCTGCAGCCTTCCTTCCAGTCCAAGGGCATTTCGGATTTCCTCCATCGCACCCTTAGTTCGCTGTTCCTCCCGCCGCAGCTTTTCGCCAAACTGTTCAAAAATCAGCATGGCGTTTTTATGCGCCAGCTCCACCAGCTTGTGCTTTTCTCCCTTTACGGGGACAGTCAGTGTGACCTTGCTGCCTCTTCTCTCGGAAAGATATGCTGCGATCAGCTCTGATTCCTCTTCCACCAGTGCCTCCTGCAGAATGATCTCCTTCGGCACATAAGCAGTGCCGCTGTAAAACTGCTTTACAAATGCCGTCAGAATCTCACTGCGGCTCTGCTCCTCAAAGGCTGTCAGCGTAAAGTTTTCTCTTCCTGTCATTTTGCCGCTGCGAATAAAGAACACCTGCACCAGACATTCTGAAAAGGCACGAACAAAAGCAATCACATCAGCATCTCCCAGTCCTGTATTGGACATTTTCTGCCGCTCTGCCACACTGCGGACTGCCTTGATCTTATCCCTCAATGCCGCCGCCTTTTCATATTCCATTTTCTCGGATGCCTGATACATCTCTTGAGTAAATATCTGCTTTAGCTCTCCTGTTTTCCCTTCCAAAAAGCTTTTTGCCTGCTCCAATGCCTTTTGATACTC
>JAUNCB010000026.1 GCA_030526765.1 Bacillota bacterium | reverse complement strand
ATCTGGATAAATAAGAACGAAATGACAGGAGGCAGAGGCAGAAATGCTTTTGCCTCTGTTATTTTTCCTAAAAGATGGCAATATTATAGAAGGAATTTATGCTAATTCATGAATCACTATGAACATAGTAACTAATAAAAAGGGGTATCCTGTGCGGGTGCATCTATTGTATACTTGTTAGGCTTATGGAAATAAGGTGAGTACCTATGCGGCAAGATCGGAAGGGATCTTGGGAAAAGTCAGATTTTCAGAGCAGAAACAACCGTTCTGATCACGGACGGCGAACCGGAAATTCTTACGTAGCACGCAAAGCGTGTGAAGGATACGAAGGAAAATGAGGTGATATCGTTGGAATATCAGATCGGCCAAGTGGTTTATTCCAAAAGCGGTCACGACAAGGGTGATGTGCAGATGATCGTCGGCATGGAGGGGGATTTTCTTCTTCTGGCAGACGGCAGACGGCGGAGGCTGGAAAAGCCCAAGCGGAAGAAAAAAATGCACGTTCAGCCTACTCTTTCTGTGGAAGAGGAAGTGGCGGCAAAGCTGCGGGAAGGCGCCTATGTGCTGGACGCAGACATCAAGAAGGCATTGAAGAAGTACCGTGAGGTGCGAAACGTTTAATGTTTAAGGAGGTTTACGGTCTTGTCTAAAGATGACGTAATCGAAGTAGAAGGAACCGTACTGGAAAAATTACCCAACGCTATGTTTCAGGTGGAACTGGAAAACGGCCACCAGATCCTGGCGCACATTTCCGGCAAGCTGCGTATGAATTTCATCCGTATCCTGCCCGGTGACAAAGTGTTAGTTGAAATGTCTCCCTATGATCTGACAAAAGGTCGTATCATCTGGAGAGCAAAATAAGGAAGGAGCGATCACAATGAAAATCAGACCCTCTGTAAAGCCTATGTGTGAAAAATGCAGAATCATCAAGAGAAAAGGTCGTGTAATGGTTATTTGTGAAAATCCCAAACATAAACAGAAACAGGGCTGATCATTTATTATGGGCTTGCGGGGCAGTACCCCAAAGAGCCGGAACTGATAAATCCGTCAACCATACTGGGAGGAGCATACAGTTAATGGCAAAGGCAGCGCAACAGGCGCATAAGCATCATGACTGACGGTCTATCTCCTTTGTTCGTAATGCCCGACGAGTATCGCACTGTGTTTATGTGAAAACATCTAAATTTCGAAAATTATCGTGAAAAATTACAGGAGGTGCAAGAATAATGGCACGTATTGCTGGTGTAGACTTACCTAGAGAAAAACGCGTAGAAATCGGCCTGACATATGTTTACGGCATCGGCCACTCCAGCGCTGTTCGTATTCTGAATGAAGCAGGTGTTAGCCTGGATACAAGAGTAAGAGATCTGACAGATGAGGAAGTTGCGAAAATCCGTGACGTAATCGACAGAACTCAGACTGTAGAAGGTGACCTGAGAAGAGAAACTGCTCTGAACATCAAACGTCTGATCGAAATCGGCTGCTACAGAGGCATCCGTCACAGAAAAGGTCTGCCCGTTAGAGGTCAGAAAACAAAAACAAACGCAAGAACAAGAAAAGGTCCCAGAAAGACTGTTGCGAATAAGAAGAAATAATTGATATTTCGATAAGGAGGTTTGAGGTAAATGGCAAAGAAAACTGTGAAAAAGGCAACTACTCGCAGACGCCGTGATAGAAGAAAAGTAGAACGTGGCCAGGCACACATCCAGTCCACTTTCAATAATACAATCGTTACAATCACAGATGCAATGGGCAACGCTCTGTCCTGGGCATCTGCTGGTCAGCTGGGCTTCAGAGGCTCCAGAAAATCCACACCTTACGCAGCTCAGATGGCTGCAGATACAGCTGCTAAAGCTGCTTCCGACTACGGTCTGAAAACAATCGAAGTTTTCGTAAAAGGCCCCGGCAGCGGTCGTGAAGCTGCAATCCGTGCCCTGCAGGCAGCAGGTCTGGATGTAACACTTATCAAAGACGTTACACCCGTTCCTCACAACGGTTGCAGACCCCCCAAACGCAGAAGAGTATAACCTAATATTAGGAGGTGTAGATCAATGGCAAGAGATAGAGTTCCCGTACTGAAAAGATGCAGATCCCTGAATCTGGATCCCATCTACCTGGGTATCGATAAAAAATCCAAAAAACAGAATCTGAGAGCAAACAAAAAAATGTCCGAATACGGTCTGCAGATGAGAGAAAAGCAGAAAGCAAAATTCATCTACGGCGTACTGGAAAGACAGTTCAGAGGCTACTATGCACTGGCTGAAAAAATCGCTAAAAAAGAAGGTATCCCCGGTGAAAACCTTCTGATGCTGCTGGAAATGAGACTGGACAACGTAATGTTCCGTCTGGGCTACGGCAGAACAAGAAAAGAAGCAAGACAGATCGTTCGTCACAAACACGTTCTGGTAAACGGCAAGGCTGTAGATATTCCTTCCTACCAGGTTAAAGTTGGCGACGTAGTAGAAGTAAAAGAAAAATACAAAACAATTCAGAGATACAAAGACGTTCTGGCTGTAACAGAAGGCAGACTGGTTCCTGAATGGCTGTCCGCAAACCACGATGCACTGAGCGGTACAGTAGTGGCGAAACCCACAAGAGCACAGATCGATGTTCCCGTTGAAGAAACACTGATCGTCGAACTGTACTCCAAATAATTTTCGATTGTGCAGTGAAGTCAAAGGTATTGCCGTGGGGCTTTTCGCCCTGCGGCACTCTATCATGAAAAAGGGAGGTTTGAACGAGTGTTTGAATTTGAAAAACCTCGCATTGAGATTGCTGAAATGGCACCCGATGGCACTTATGGTAAGTTTGTTGTAGAACCCCTGGAAAGAGGCTACGGTACAACTCTGGGCAATTCCCTGAGAAGAATCCTGCTGTCCTCTCTGCCCGGCGCAGCAGTAAGCAATGTAAAAATTGATGGTGTACTTCATGAATTCAGCGTGATTCCCGGCGTAAAAGAGGACGTTACAGAAATCATCCTGAATCTGAAAGGTCTTGCGATCAAAAATACAAGCGAAGGCAATGAGCCTAAAATTGCTTACATCGACGTGGAAGGCGATGGCGTGGTAAAGGGTTCCGATATCAAATGCGACAGCGATATTGAAATTCTGAATCCTGAGCATCATATTGCAACGCTTTCCGGCGGCGCAGGCAGCAAGCTGTATATGGAGATCACAATCAACAAAGGCCGCGGCTATGTTGGTGCAGACAAAAACAAAAAAGACGATCAGCCAATCGGTATGCTTCCTGTAGACAGTATTTTCACACCCGTTTCCAGAGTGAATTTCCTGGTGGAAAATACACGTGTTGGTCAGATCACTGACTACGATAAGCTGTCCCTGGAAGTTTGGACAAACGGAACCATTGCACCCGATGATGCTGTAAGCTACGGTGCAAAGATTCTGAATGAACACCTGAATCTGTTCATCGATCTGTCCGATAATGCAAAGGATGCTTCCATTATGGTGGAAAAAGAGGAAGGCAAGAAAGAAAAAGTTCTGGAAATGAGCATTGAAGAACTGGATCTGTCTGTTCGTTCCTACAACTGCCTGAAGCGCGCAGGCATCAACACTGTGGAAGATCTGGCAAACAAGACAGAAGAAGAAATGATGAAGGTAAGAAACCTTGGACGCAAGTCTTTGGAAGAAGTATTGAACAAAATGGCGGAACTGGGTCTTTCCCTGAAGCCTAGTGACGAATAAGCATCGTCATATAGAAACTATATTATTTACCGTGTGATTGCGGCTCCACATAAGACCGAAGTGCTGTGGGGACGGGCAAAGTTACACGGGTATCCATGAGGAGGATTTAACCATGCACGCATCCGGTTATAGAAAACTTGGCAAAACAACACCCCAGAGAAAAGCTCTGCTGAGAAACCAGGTAACAAACCTGCTGTATCACGGCAAGATCAAAACAACAGAAACAAGAGCGAAAGAAGTAAAAAGAATCGCTGAAAAACTGATCACTCTGGCTGTAAAAGAAAAAGATAACTTCGAAGAAGTTACAGTAACAGCAAAAGTAGCGAAAAAAGACGCTAACGGCAAAAGAGTAAAAGAAGTTGTAAACGGCAAAAAAGTAACAGTTTACAACGAAGTTGAAAAAACAATCAAAAAAGACAACGCTTCCAGACTGGCTGCAAGAAGAGCAATTCTGGCTTACCTGTACCCCGTAACAGAAGTTCCCGCTGACGGCAAAGCAGTAAGAAAGAACACAAAGAAAGTTGACATGGCTGCAAAAATGTTCGACGAAATCGCTCCCAAATACGCTGGCAGACCCGGTGGTTACACAAGAATCGTGAAACTGGGCGCAAGAAAAGGCGACGGCGCTATGGAAGTTATCCTGGAACTGGTTTAATTTTTATACTGATTCCGATCAAAAAGACCAATAGTGATATTGGTCTTTTTTTGTTTCAATCTTTCTGCAATAAAAAAGTTCCCCCCCATCGGAAGGATGAGGGGAAGAGGGAGGAATGAATTTATTTCTTACGAAAAATCGATATTGTCTAATTCAGTGTCTGCGGAAAGATCCGCAGGGAGTGTTTGAACTGCGATAAAAGGCTTCAGTGCCATGTGTTCCTGATACATGAGGGTTGCAGACATCCCTGTACAGAATGCCAGTGTAAAGGAAATGGCTGCGATAGCAGATAAGTTTTTCAGTGTTGTATACATAGATGTCAGCTCCTTTGCTTTAAAGTGTATTTCTGTGATGTTTCTTTGTATCTCTATGATAGCACAATTTGCTTTTCTGTAGGTTACAGCACCCTAACAGCTTGGTTACGGTTTGGTTTCTGTAAGATTACAGAAATGTATCAGAAAAAGAACATTTTTCTTAAGAAAAGAGGAGAAAGAAAATGCAAGGAATGTACCCATACAAAAGGCAGGAAACAGGGGTAATTCTGCCGTTTCTATTGACTTTTTAGCGAAAAAAACGTATCATAGCCATAGCTGTGAGCATTTTTATGCCATAGACTCCGTTGGCAGAGGGATCTGCCGTAAGAAACAGGTGAATATATGAAAATGGTGAAGGCTGAAGGTCTGACCTATGAATATACAAAGATCATGGAAACGGACCACGGCACGGAAGAACACAAGGTGGCTGCGCTGAAAAGCGTGAACATCGAAATCGAAAAAGGAGAGTTTGTTGTTGTATTGGGACACAACGGCTCCGGTAAATCTACATTTGCAAAGCATATCAATGCATTGCTGCAGCCGACAGGTGGTACCCTGTGGGTGAAGGGCATGAATACAAAGGAAGAAGGTCTGGTGTGGGATATCCGTCAGAGTGCGGGTATGGTATTCCAGAATCCCGATAACCAGCTGGTTGCTACAGTGGTGGAGGAGGATATTGCCTTCGGACCTGAAAATATGGGCATCCCCTCGGAACAGATCCGCCTGCGGGTGGATGAGGCACTGGATGCGGTGCGTATGGGCGAATTTGCTACCTATACACCCTCCAAGCTTTCCGGCGGACAGAAACAGCGAATCGCCATTGCAGGCGTACTGGCAATGAAGCCCGATTGTATCGTTCTGGATGAGCCTACAGCGATGCTCGACCCTGTAGGGCGCAGAGATGTTATGGAAACCATTGAGCGGCTGAATAAAGAAGAAGGCATCACCATCATCCTCATTACCCATTATATGGATGAGGCTGTTCGTGGGGACAGGGTGTATGTAATAGATGACGGCGATCTTGTAATGCAGGGAACGCCAAGAGAAATTTTTGTGCAGGTGGACAAGCTGAAGGGGTACGGGCTGGATGTACCGCAGGTTACAGAGGTAACTTACCTGCTCAGAAAAGAAGGGATCGATCTGCCGGCAGATATACTGACGATCGAAGAAATGGTAGGTGCTGTATGTCGATACAAATAAACCATCTGACCCATGTTTATAACGAAGGCACTACCTTCGAAAAAGTGGCACTGAACGATGTGAATATTGAGATCAAGACAGGAGAATTCATTGGTCTGATCGGTCACACCGGCTCCGGCAAGTCCACATTGATCCAGCATCTGAACGGCATTATTTACCCCACCCACGGGGAGATCCTGCTGGACGGAGAAAACATCCATAAGGATAAAATGAAGCTGAAGGAGGTACGCAGACGGATCGGTCTGGCGTTCCAGTATCCCGAGTATCAGCTTTTTGAAATGACAGTATATAAGGATGTTGCCTTCGGCCCCACCAATCTGGGCTGGAGCAAGGAGCAGATTCACGAAAGCGTGATTTCCGCTCTGGATATTGTAGGCATCGGCCCTGAAATTTATGAAAAATCCCCCTTCGAGCTTTCCGGCGGACAGAAGCGCCGTGTGGCGATTGCAGGGGTTCTGGCGATGAATCCGGAGGTCCTCATTCTGGATGAGCCCACAGCGGGGCTGGATCCCAAGGGTCGTGATGAGATCCTTGCGGCGATCCATAAGCTCCATGAGGAAAGAGGCATCACGGTCATTCTGGTGAGCCACAGCATGGAAGATGTGGCAAAGCTGGTGGATCGTATTATTGTGATGCACAGAGGACAGGTAGCCATGACAGGTACCCCCAGAGAGATCTTCTCCCATCCTATGGAGCTGGAGGAGATGGGTCTGGCGGCACCGCAGGTGAGCTACGTTTTTGCACAGCTGAAGGCGAAGGGCTATGATGTTCCCACGGATGTTTACACTGTGGAGGAAGCAAAGGATGCCCTCTTGAAATTGGTAAAGCAGGTGAAGGCATGATTAGAGATATTACCATCGGTCAGTATTATCCTGCCCAATCCCCCATTCACAGAATGGATGCAAGGCTGAAGCTGGCTATTACATTTATATTTATCGTATCACTGTTTCTGGTGAATTCCTTTGTGGGCTACGGCTTTGTGCTGCTTTGCATGGCACTGGTCATCAAAGCCTCCAAGGTTCCTGTGAAATTTATGCTGAGAGGCTTGAAGAGTATTATGATCATCATCCTCTTTACGGCATTCATCAACCTCTTTCTGACAAAGGGTGAGCATATCCTGCTGGAGATCGGCTTTGTGACGGTCACCATGGAGGGGCTCCTGCTGGCACTGAAAATGTGTATCCGTCTGGTGATGCTGATCGTGGGGTCTTCGATTCTGACTCTGACCACCACACCCATTCAGCTGACAGATGCCATTGAATATATTCTGAAGCCCTTTAAGGGTATCGGCGTGCCTGCCCATGAGATCGCCATGATGATGACCATTGCACTGCGTTTTATCCCCACACTGCTGGATGAAACGGACAAGATCATGAAGGCGCAGCAGGCGAGAGGTGCAGATTTTGACACAGGCAATCTGGTGCAGAAGGCAAAGGCACTGATCCCCATTCTGGTGCCCCTTTTCGTTTCTGCCTTCCGCAGAGCGGAGGAGCTTGCTATGGCGATGGAAGCAAGATGCTACCATGGGGATGAAAACAGAACCAGAATGAATGTGATGAAAATGAAGCCCGGCGATATGCGGGCGGCAGGGATAACTGTCATTTATGTGGCGGCAATCATTGTGCTGCGCATTGCGGCGAAGGTACTGCCTCTGGTTTAAGAGAAAGGAAAAGCTCCCATTTGTATGGAAATGGGGGCTTTTTTAGAGAATATGGGACAGGGAGGAAAAGCCTGTGAAACGGATCTTACTGACAATCGCATACGACGGGACAAGATATTCCGGGTGGCAGAAGCAGAAAAATCCCGATGTGATCACCGTGGAGGGAGAGCTGACAAAGGCATTGCAGCAGCTTTTTAAAAAGCCCGAGCTGGAGATCATCGGTGCCAGCCGTACCGATGCAGGGGTACATGCGCTGGGTCAGCGGGCCATTCTAGATGTGGAGACCACCATGCCTGTGGAACGGCTTCCACTGGCGATCCGCTCCTTTCTGCCGGAGGATATTGTGGTGACAAAGGCGGAAGAGGTGGCAGATACCTTCCATCCCCGTTTCGACTGCGTGAAAAAGACCTATGAATACCGTTTCTGGAACAGCCCTGTGAAAAATCCAAAGGAACGGCTTTATTCCGCCTATGTACAGAAGCCCATGGACATTGGGCGGATGAACGAGGGAGCCAAGGCTTTTATCGGCACCCATGATTTTGCCGCCTTCTGTGCGGCAGGGGCACAGGTTTCCACTACAGTTCGCACCATTTTTGACTGCCATGTGGAGCAGAACGGGGAGAGCGTGCGAATGTATGTGACAGGAGACGGTTTCCTCTATAACATGGTGCGCATCATCGCAGGAACGCTGCTGGCAGTGGGCACAGGCAAACTGGAGCCCGAGGCGGTGGCAGGCATTATTGCTGGCTGTGACCGTACCAAGGCAGGACAGACGGCAGAGCCCCAGGGACTGACTCTGGTGGAGATCTTCTATGTATAAGGAGGGGCTTTCGAAAGCCTGGAAAAAACAGAAAAATATTAGAAAAAATCTCTTGACATGATTTGTATGCAAGATTATAATATAAGGGCTGTTGATATGATTTTAAGGCTGCGTATCAGCTTTAAATATATGTTTCTCAAGGTGGGACCCAATAAGTTATGTCGGAAAAGAAACGGCATAATGGAGATCGACCGCAGTCGTTCCTGCGGCAGCGGCGAAGTCAACGGGTCAAACAAAATAATATGACAGGAGGTAAAAACCATGAGAACTACTTACATTGCGAAAGAAGCAGACATCGTGAAAAAGTGGTACGTGATCGATGCTGAAGGCGTAACACTGGGTCGTCTGGCTTCCGAAGTTGCAAACATTCTGAGAGGTAAAAACAAACCTCAGTACGCACCCAACGTTGACATGGGCGACTATGTTATCATCGTGAATGCGGAAAAAATCGCTGTTACAGGTAAAAAACTGGAACAGAAAATGTATCGTCATCACTCCGGCTGGGTTGGCGGTCTGAAAGAAACAAGACTGGACAAAATGCTGGCTACACACCCCGAAAGAGTTATCGAACATGCTGTAAAAGGTATGCTTCCTAAAAACGCTCTGGGCAGAAAGATGTTCGGCAAACTGCATGTATATGCAGGTGCAGAACACCCTCACGCAGCACAGAAACCCGAAACACTGGAATTCAAATTCTAATCGAAGGAGGAAAGCATAATGGCAGCAGCTAGATATTACGGCACAGGCAGAAGAAAATCTTCCGTAGCTAGAGTATACCTGATCCCTGGCAACGGCAAAATCACAATCAATAAAAGAGACATCAATGACTATTTCGGTCTGGAAACACTGAAGCTGATCGTTCGTCAGCCTCTGGAACTGACAGAAACAGTAGCAAAATTCGATGTTCTGGTTAACGTACAGGGCGGTGGCTTCACAGGTCAGGCTGGCGCAATCAGACACGGTATCTCCAGAGCACTGCTTCAGGCAGATGCTGATTACAGACCTTCTCTGAAAAAAGCAGGCTTCCTGACAAGAGACCCTCGTATGAAAGAAAGAAAGAAACCCGGTCTCAAAGCAGCGAGAAGAGCTCCTCAGTTCTCCAAGAGATAATCATCCGATTATTCAAATCCTTGCAAACCTTGTGTTTGCAAGGATTTTTTTACTTTCAAAAAAGATATCCATAAGAATTTTTAATTAACGAGGACACTGATTTTTATTTCATTTTGG
>JAUNCB010000279.1 GCA_030526765.1 Bacillota bacterium | reverse complement strand
CAAGCAGAAGAGGCAGAAGAAGCGGAAGAGACAGACCCCGACCTTGTGAGGGAATATAGTATGCTGGAAACGATGGTCTGGGGAAGCATTTTTTGGGGAAATCGATATTTTTTTTTAGTGAATCTGCGGGAATATACGGATCGTCTGGTGCTGAATTTTGAGGCGTCTGCCGTGGATTCGTTTGATTCAGAATCGATTGAAATAACGATTTCGGAAAAGGAGCCGACAGGCATTTATCAATTTGAAATAGAAGGGCATCTGCTGCGTTTGGATGTGGAGCGGTGTAAGCTCTGGGGAGAACTGATGGAAACGGAGGGTGAATGGATAACGGTCAATCCCTGGGTAAGCTTCGCAGAGGGCTTTCTGTTTCGTGTGGAAAAAGAATATGCAGAGCACAATCTTTCCGGAGAATGTCTCGATTATGCAGCACTGACGAGAAAAGACGATGGCTATTATTACTGGGAAATGCAGAAAGGTCATCATGCAGTGGTTCTGGCAGAGCTGAGAACGCTCTTTTGGCCGGATGTTTGGGATGAGGATGGTACATGGGCAATTACGAAAGAGATGGAAACTCTTTTGAAAATGCTGCAGGAGCATTGTTATCGTTATTGCATGGAGAAAGAACTGGGTCCTATGGGCTGGGGCGGCTTCAGAGTAAGAACGAAGGAAAAAGAAATCGTGGAAAACGGGATAAAGGAAATTCACAGGATATGGAAGGATCTGGAGTTTATCGAACAATTCAGAGGATTGCAGAAGGATCCCCTGTGGGAGCCCGAACAATAATGGAAGCGGGTGATAAGTTATGCAGAATAAGATAAAGGTTCTATTTATTTGCCACGGCAACATCTGCCGTTCCCCCATGGCGGAATATCTGTTCCGTGACATGGTAGAGAAAAAAGGTCTATCGGACTGTTTCCACATTGCTTCGGCTGCCACCAGTCGGGAAGAGATTGGCAACGGAGTCTATCCCCCTGCCAAGCGGAAGCTGGCATCGGTGGGGATCTCCTGCAGCCAGCACCATGCCCGTCAGGCAACAAAGGCGGATTATGCAGAATATGATTATCTTCTGGTGGCGGAACGCTACAATATTCCCAATCTGATGCGCCAGATCAAGGAGGATCCCGAGAAAAAGGTGTACCGCCTGCTGGATTTCTCCGATCGCCCCAGAGATATTGCCGACCCCTGGTATACCGGTGATTTTGATATCACCTATGATGATATCATGGAGGGGCTGGAGGCATTTCTCGCCCATCTGCGGAAAGAAGGAAGACTGTAAACAAAAAAAGGAAGGTATTTTCATACCTTCCTTTTTCTATACGCTTATTTGCTTTTATCAGGGGATGTAGATTCTGTTCATGGAAACTACTTCGCCGCCCTGGATCACGATTTCTGTGTTTGTGCCAACAAAGAAGAAATCAATACCGCTTGCGGGATCCAGCAGCTGATCCATTGTGTATGTCACAGGGTCGCTTTCCAGATTGGATGCATCTGTGAAAGTGAAATCTGCGGATACGGGCAGAGTTGTTTTGCCTGCTTCAAACAGGATGTAGGAATCATCAAAGCCTCTTTCTGCGAATACTGTGTTGTCGTTGCTGTACAGTGCGTGACCGCCTTCATCGATCATACCGCCGTTGATAAGTACTGCGCCGTCTTCTGTGCGTTCCAGTGTATCGATCACTTCTTCATAGCCGGAAATCACGATGGTGTCGCCTTCCTTCATCTGTGCGATGTCTACCATGTCGAATACTTCATGGTCATATACCGTTACATCCATCATTACTTTGCCGTCTTCTGCTGTGTAGATGCCGCCTTCTTCAATGCCAACTGCTACAGTGCAGTCTGTCAGGTTTGCCATATCAATGGCAGAGGGCAGGGGAGCGATCACTGCTGCTTCTGCAGAAACCTCTGTGTTTTCTGTTTCGGGAGCGGGTTCCTGTGCTGTGCCGCAGGCTGCAACAGAGCAGCAAAGCAGGCAGCTTACTAAAAATGCTAATTTTTTCATCTTGAAAACCTCCGTTTCAAATCTCTTTTTTATTGTGCGGATAAGCAGCGGCTTCTCCATTCCGATGCTTATGCATGGTGCTATTATAATGCACCTGTTCCCAATACGCAATAAAATAATTCTGAAGAAATTCTTAAGTTTTCTTAAGAAAAAAGATGCGCTATTGCAGGGAGAGGGATGGTGGAGGCTCTCATATTTTTACTCCAGAAGGAAGGCAGCATGCCAGTCGCCATAAATGGGCAGGGGCTGATCTGCCTTTTTCTCGCAGATAAAGGTGTCGATCAGAAGGGTATATGTACCTGCTTCCAGCCCATCCAGAGGAAGCAGAAAGCTTGCCTCTCCCTCTGCACAGGGGGAGGAAAGGGCGGTGCTGCTCCGAAGGATCGTATGTCCCCCTTCATCCAGAATGGAGTAGGCAGAAAGCTGAAGGGTCTCGCAGTAGCAGAAGGGCGGGGTATCTTTT
>JAUNCB010000278.1 GCA_030526765.1 Bacillota bacterium | reverse complement strand
CGAGAAATGCAAAAAGTGAGAGAAAATCCTGAGATTTTCCCTCACTTTTTTTGTGTTGATTAAATTTCCGGTATGTCGTCTCCATCCAGTATAGGGATACCGGCTTCGACCAGTGCCTGTGCAAACATGCCCTTGCCATCAATGAGCGTTTTGGCAAAGGTGCCGTCATAGATCTGTTTGGAGCCGCAGGAAGGGCTTCTGGGCTGCAGGATGGCAAGGGAGACCCCTTCCTCCTGTACTTTTTTCATGGTCAGTTCTACGCCACGGCAGAAATATTCTGTCACATCTTCCCCGTCTCTGTTGATGGCTTTCCCGTCTTTCAGCTCCACGGGAACACGGGGTGTAGGCAGACCGCCTGTTACTTCGGGACAGACGGGAACGACCTCATGTCCTTCGATATAGTCCAATACCTTCTGGCTGCGGTTATTTCCGCCGCTGTATTTGCAATTATGCCCTAACAGGCATGCGCTGACTGCGATTTTCATGGTTTTTTCCTCCTTAGAACTGGTTCAGTTTTTCCTGCAGACTGTTGAAAAATACGGAAAGGTGATACCCGTCCATGCAGGCATGGCTGATGGTCAGTGTGAATGGCATTGTGTATCTGCCGTTTTCCTCCGTGTATTTTCCGAAGGTGATGATGGGGAACAGATTGGGAGAGCCGCCATAGTTCACAGGACAATAGGCAGCATAATCCAGCCATGGCACACAGGAGATGCAGAAGAAATTCATGGGCTGACCTTCCTTGACCTTGATGCCTTTTTGATTTTTGTATGTTTCCGTATCCTGCAGGAGGTTTCCGTAAAATGTATCGAAATCATCATCAAAGGCACTCCAGCAGTCGGAAAAAGTCTTGTCGTCCTCATGGAAAATCGTGAAATTGGGATGCAGATAAGAAAAATAGCCGGGATTTCCGTCCTTGTCCACATTGGTACACATTTCGGGCAGCGCTGCAATGAGCTGTCCTGTCAGTGCGGCAAAGGCAGGGAAGAATTTCAGATTTCTTTCTTTCACTGCCGTAAGAAAATGGCTCACATCCAGTCGTACCGTCATACTGTTGACGGACTTGACGAAGCCCCTGGTGTAATAATCAAAATGGCTGCTGCGGGGCCATGTGGTTCTGTCATAGAGGGTAAAGGTTGCTTGTTTCAAAGAGATCATCCTTTCTTGTTTGATCAGTGGGAAACTGTTATTCCGATTATAACATAAAAAACCCCTCAGAAGAGGGGTTTTTCATCTTAATAGGTCAGTGTTACTGTTTTGGTTGCAGCATCCCAATCCAGCTGGGATACATCGATCTCCATAATATCCATCCAGTCTCTCAGAGAAACGAACAGTCTGCCGTTTACGGTTTCGGCAGGGGTACGCAGAGCGATCTTTTCTGTTTCCTTTGTGTAGGTGGGCTCTCCGGAAACAACGGTCACCAGTTTGTTATCCACAAAGGTGCTTGCCTGCTTGGTGTTGTTGTTCCAGTTGATCTGCTGTTCGGGATTGGAAACCATCAGCAGTGCCCGCAGAGGCAGCATGGTGTAGCCATCCTGATTCAGATAGGGAACCACATCGGCAGTATAGGAAATGGTACCGTTTTTGCGGATGTTCGCATCCCCGATCACGATACGGTATTCATTTACTTCGGGTGTTTTTTCTTCTTCCACGGGAGCAGAGGGGGCTTCTGTGGGTTCGGTCTGAACGGTTTTCGCTACCAGATTGGTGTAATCCAGATCAAAGGAATCCCGTTCTGCCGCATAGCTCAGCCAGCTGGAATATGTTTTTGTATTTGCTTTTTTGATCAGCAGGATATTATTGTTCTCATGTTCCTTTGTTTTGAAGCGCAGCTTTGCCTTGTCCTGAATAGAGATCAGAGGGTGATCGCCCTTTGCATTTTCCAGATATACCAGATAGCCGTGGGTTTCTACTGCAATTTCTACCTCGTCATCGATCAGCAGAGGACCTTCCACCACATGAATGGCGTGGCAGCTGGAGTCAGAAAGAAAAATAGACAGGCTGCCGTCTCCGTAGAAATTTACACTTCCTGCACAATGAAAAGCATTGCTGCGGTGAGAATTTGTTTCCAGTATGTTGTTATCGCCTTCAATCTGTACATAGGCATCTTTAGGCAGATAAATGGCAGCAGCATCCTCTGTGGCACTTTCGGATAAAGCATATTGGAAATTTTCCAGTGTCAGCGTTACACCGTTAGCATCCCAGTACCAGCCGTCCCCCTGACGGTCTGTATCCGCATGGCGGAAATCCATCTGACCGGGTTCCAATGTTTTTACAGACTCTTCCGCAAAGGCAGCCGCAGGACAGAGACCTGTCAGAAAAACGCCGCAGAAGAGAAGGCTAAGTAATTTTTTAACCATATAATATTCCTCCTTTGTATTCAAACGATTCAACTAATCATACCATATTCCAAGGAAAAAACCAATAGGGCGGAGCTGTTTTCGAAAAAATATTTTTAAAGTCAAAC
>JAUNCB010000277.1 GCA_030526765.1 Bacillota bacterium | reverse complement strand
CAGAAACAAAACTGCTTCTTCTATAATAATATATCACAGTCCGATTCCATCAGTATTTCCCGCTGGAACCGGAGAAACCACCGGAGCTGGAAGAACTGCTTTTTTCCTTTTTCCTTCTTGTTTCCGTCATATAGCTGAAACGATCCCACTGGTCTGTCAGCTCCAGTTTTCCGCTCATATAACTGGAAGCCTTCACTGCCTTGGCAACGGATTTCATTTTTTTGCTCAGAATAAAAATCACCACTCCTGCCACCAGCAGAGGGAAAACAGCAATAACAGCAACACCAAAGAGGATATCTTCCGATTTCTCTTCTTCCGTCATCATACGATTTCCTTCGGAATAAGGATTTCCATTCTCTGCCGCAGTCAGAATTTCGCCGCTCCATTTCAGATAATCCTGAAAACCGCCGAACATATCATCATTTCCGAAATCATCCAGGAAGAAGCCCTGCAGTTTTTCTCTTGCATAGTCATTAAAGGCATAATTGCCGTAATTCCCATGGGTCAGCAGACAATAATCTCTGTCATATGTAGAAAGCAGCAGCAGCAGACCGTCTTTTTCTTCTCCGACACCCATTCCCTTCTGGGTATAGATGGCTTCTGCCGCAGACTGTACATCGCCATTCGTATATGCGGTGTAATCATCCACCGTTACAATATAAGCAAAGAAATTGTGTTCTCTTGCCAGCGCGGCCGCTTCTTCCATCAGAATGCTTTCTTCTTCATCCGTCAGAATATCGGAATAATCCAGAACGTAAGGAACATCGGATTCCACCGCTTCCACAGACGGCACATTGGAGGCATTCAGCAGTCCTGCTTCCGGACTCCAGATGGTATTTGCCACACCGCCATTTAAAGCATAGTCTTCCAAAGTAACCACTAGCCATGCAGTCGCTTCATAGAGAGCGTTGGCATCTGCTTCTGCATCACCTTCCCATGCGGCAGCATCCACAGCATCATAAAATTCATCAGGGAGTGCCCAGCCGCCATTTGTCAGTTCCGCACTGTCGCCGTTTGCATATACATACCAGTCCTTCAGGGAAGCACCCGTTTCATTCTCTTCCACCAGAAGGGTCAGACTGACACCGTTTTTTCCCGCTCCTGCACCGTATTCATATTCCTCATACAGATATGCTGCGGTTTCGTCTATCGTATCAAAATCCGCCAGAGTTGTCAGCACATCCACCCGCAGATCAATCCCGTATTTATCGGAAAAGGCAGGCAAAACCTCTGCCCCCAGTTCCTGTACGGCAGGTGTTCCGAGAACCTCTGTTTCATCATAAATCAGGCCATAATCCGCCGCATAGGCTGTTGTCAGCAAAGAAAGAGACACCAGTAATACTGTTATCGTAGTGAATATTTTTCGTTTCATATCCTCGCCCCCTTTACATACGCAGCAGATCTAACAGTCCAAAGGGGAACAGTATAAACAGTGCTGTAATCGCCAGTGTGATCAGATAAACGATACCAAAAATACCCCATTTTTTCTTTTTATCTGTCGGCAGGTCACCTACCATTTTACCCGTCTGCCCATTCATGGCAAACATATATTTTTCCCCGTTCCATGTGGTATTCAAAATCCAGACAGGAAGCAGTGCATATTTTACTTCCCCGCGATGCAGCTGAATATTTCGCTGCTTTTCAAAAACCATCTGATACCCATAAACCGTATCCTTCAGTGCATCGGACACCGTCGCCTCCGCACGGGAATCCGCCCGCTGACTGGACTCTTCTGCGGAAACATCATATTTATCCGCAAGATACCCGGGCAGATATGCCGTTGAAAAATCCTTAAGTCCATCGTAATCAAAGGGTTCCAGAGAGTCCATATAATCATCGGGCATTTTTTTTGAACCATCCACGGGGATACGTTCAAAGGCAAGGCTGCCTGCTCTGTAAACATCATAATAATGGGTTTCCGTCACTTCATAATCACCGGAATTATAGCGTACAATATTCGTACCCTCAAAGCTTACACTGCCCTCTGCCTTACCGTCAAAAAGCCAGAAAGGCACATAAACCCCTTTGATCTCATCCAGATGATTCTGATTCTGAAAGGCCTTCGGCAGGAAGGGGCGACCCTTATAATGCTCCTTCAGCGCCTTCAGTGCGTCTTCCTTTCCAAGCTTAAAAGGAATAATATAATCGGGTTTCAACACCCCGCTGAACTGCCCCGGAACGATGGTTGGATTATCACAGTAAGGGCAGGACGTTGCCGCTGTTGTTTCCTCACAGAACAGCTCTGCACCACAGGAAGGACAGCTATACATCCGCATCCCTTTGGCATCCTCTCCCCAGTCATCCTGCAGCCCGGAGGCATCCCAGCCCTCCACTTCCGCCTGCTGCATTGCAGCCTCCGCCTCAGCCTTCTCCTGCGCCTCGAGCTCCGCAAATGTCGGCAGCCCGTGCGCCTTCCGCTGCGCATCAACCTTCTCCATTACATCTTCCAGCTTGAGGCGCGCGAAGAGGATCT
>JAUNCB010000276.1 GCA_030526765.1 Bacillota bacterium | reverse complement strand
CATTCAGGAACTGAAATTCACTGTACAGGGCATTGTCCTTGCCATCTGTGATACACTGGAAGTGGTAAAGAAAAAATACCCCCGCATCACCACAGAGCTGTGCCGTGAGGTAAAATTCATCACCTCTCAGGAGCTGGAGGACAGATATCCCGACCTTTCCTCCAAGGAAAGAGAACATGCCATCTGCAGAGAATTCAAAACTGTATTCATCATGCAGATCGGGGATAAGCTTCTTTCCGGCAAGCCCCACGACGGCAGAGCCCCCGACTACGATGACTGGCAGCTCAACGGCGACCTGCTGTTCTATAACCCCGTAATGGACAATTCCATCGAGATCTCCTCCATGGGCATCCGTGTGGATCCCTTCACACTGGATCAGCAGCTGAGAAAGGCAAACTGCGACGACCGCAGAGGGCTGGAATACCACAGAATGCTGCTGGAGGGCAAGCTGCCCTGCACCATCGGCGGCGGTATCGGTCAGTCCAGACTGTGCATGCTGCTGCTGGGCAAGGCCCACATCGGCGAGGTACAGTCCTCCATCTGGGATGAAGAAACCATCGAAACCTGTAAGGCTGCAGGCATTGCCCTGCTGTAAAAAAAAGAAAGCAAGACCTGTGTCCTATCCCAGCGGACACAGGTCTTTTTTTGTGCGCTTCCATTACTTTTTTTCATGATACCATTTCATTTATTGCATTTAACAAATACTCCTATTTATGTTACCATAAACATGATTCCGTATGAAAATTCGACATGGGGGGAAGAATCATGGAATTGCGTAATCTCATCCCCTGTCTGAATATCGTGGAAACGGGGAGTTTTTCCACGGCGGCAGAGCAGCTGCGCAATTCCCAGTCCACTGTAACGGTGCAGATCCAGCAGCTGGAGGAGGAGCTGCAGGTGCAGCTTTTCGACCGCATCGGCAAAAAGGTTTATGTCACTGAAAAAGGACGGGAGCTGGAGGGCTATGCCAACCAGATGCTCCATCTCTCCCGCAAGATCTCTGCCATGGGCGCAGAGGAGGAAAGCCTGCAGGGCACCCTGCGCATTGCCGCACTGGATTCCCTCATCACTGCCTTTCTGCCCTCCATCCTCAGAGAATACCATAAGCTGCATCCCAAGGTGGATATCATCGTAAAAACGGCGGATAATGTTTTTGATGCAGAGCAGCAGCTTGCCCAGAACGGTGTGGATCTTGCCATCATCACCCACGATAAGCGCAGCACAAAGCATCTGAAGAAAACCATCCTCACGGAAACACGGTTTGCCTTTACGGCAGCCCCCACCCATCCCTTAGCAGGGAAGGATGCCATCACCATGGAGGAGATCGCCGAAAATGATGTGATCATTGCCAATCAGCAGTTTTATTTCTCCGATATGTCCAATGAAAACACCAGAAAAACACTGGATTATATCATCAAGCCCAGCTTTGACATCTGGAACCCTCTGGGTGCCATGGAGCTGGCAAAGCGGGACTGCGGCATTGCCCTTCTGCCCCAGTATCTCATACAGGAGGCGGTGGATCAGGGCGAGCTGTGCATTCTGAATGTGCCTGAGCTGCATTTCCCCGTATGGCTGCAGATGCTGCAGCATGAGCAGAAAACCCCCACGCCGCAGATGCGTGCCTTCTGCCATCTGGTGCAGAAAATGTATGCAGCAGGATAAAAATGAATCCCCGAAGCAGTGCCCCTTGCGCTGCTTCTTTTTTTACGCAAAAAGAAACCGAAGGCTCCTTTTTTTGAAAAGGGATTCCTTCGGTTTGCTTTTTTATTTACGCCTCCTGCTGCACACATCTTTTGCAGACTGCGGCTGCTTCGTCCTGGCGTTTTCTTTCCTCGATGGCCTTCTTTGCCACCATATCCTTCACCTTCATCAGACGAGTGGTGTTGGCTCTTTCGTTTTCCTCCAGCTTCATGGAGATATATTTGATGGTCTCCTGATAATTGGGGATCATAACGTTTTCCAGCGCATTTACACGACGGCGGGTACGCTCGATCTCCTGCGCCAGAAGCTGTGCCGTTTTTTCACTTTCCGCCAGACGGAGCAAAGGCTCCATGGCATCGGAGAAGGAAAGCATGGCACTGTCCAGCTCCCCTGAGGTAAAGGCGGTACCATAGGGGAAGATATTTCCGCCGCCCTCCTCATCCTGAAAATCGAATACGGGCACATTTACACTCATGATATTGCGGTTGGTGACCTTTACGGATACAGCACGCTGGGGGATCATCAGCGCTTCGCCGATGCTGGCTTCACTGAGGACAGCTCTGGCAATGATGAAGTTCTGATATGCCTCCTCCAGAGCGGCCTCCGCCTGCTCTCTCAGACGCTTGTTTTCTCGCACGATCTCCATGAACTGCTTCATCAGCTCATCCAGCTTATCCTTCAGAAGCTTATACCCTCTGGTGGCAGTTTTCAGCTGACCCTTCAGACGGGTCATTTCCATACGGGTGGGGTTGACATTCAATCTTGCCACGCTTC
>JAUNCB010000275.1:2043-2479 GCA_030526765.1 Bacillota bacterium | reverse complement strand
TATGTGGCTGTGGTGGAAGGCGGCAGAGCGGAAAATCAGGCCCTTCTGGATCAGCGGTTTGACTATATCTTCTTTACCGGCGGCGTTGATGTGGGCAGAGAGGTGATGCAGAAAGCGGCGAAGCATCTGACCCCTGTGACACTGGAGCTGGGCGGAAAGAGCCCCTGCATTGTGGACAGCACGGCAAAGCTGCGGCTGGCGGCAAAGCGTATCGTATTCGGGAAATTTCTGAACTGCGGACAGACCTGTGTGGCGCCGGATTATATTCTGGTGGAGGATCGGGTGAAGGAGGAGCTGATCGGCTATCTGAAGGAATGGATCGAAAGGATGTACGGTGCAAAGCATCGGGCATCCTATGTCCGCATGATCAATGAAAAGCATTTTGAACGGGTGAAAGGTCTGATCGACTCCGAAAAGGTGGTTTGCGGCGGCGGTT
>JAUNCB010000275.1:0-2033 GCA_030526765.1 Bacillota bacterium | reverse complement strand
AGAGGCGCAGTCTGTTCGCGTTACCGCGGATGCCATGCAGATCGAGCCCACCATTCTGGATGGAGTGACAGCGGAGGATGCGGTGATGCAGGAGGAAATTTTCGGCCCTGTGCTGCCCGTCATCAGCGTAAAAAATATGGAAGAGGCGGAAGCCTTTGTGAAGGAACGGGAAAAACCCCTTGCCCTTTATCTCTTTACCCAGAATAAAAGGGTGGCGGAGCGATTCCTGCGCCATGTGCCCTTTGGTGGCGGCTGCATCAATGACACTATCATCCATCTGGCGACCAGCCGTATGGGCTTTGGGGGTGTGGGAGGCAGCGGTATGGGCAGCTACCACGGGAAAAAAAGCTTTGAAACCTTCAGCCATGAAAAAAGCATCGTAAGGAAGCATACATGGATGGATCTGCCGGTGCGCTATGCACCCTATACCAAAGCACAGGAGAAGCTGCTGCGGCTTTTCCTGCGTTGAAAGAGGAACAAAAAAGAAACCGAAGGATACTCTGGAACAGAGACCTTCGGTTTTTGTGTTTAAAGATTTTTTGTCTGAAGGGTGGCGGCGATGAAGCCTGCGGTGTAGAGCAGAATGGAGGAGATCGCCAGAGGCTTATAAAGGGTGCCTGTGGCTTTATGGAGAATATAGCAGAGAAGCATCAGAACAGCACTGGCGGCAGCCGTCAGACAAAGACGGCGCAGCAGACGAAGCACCTGCTTTGTTCGGAAGGGATCCGAACAGAATTCCTGCAGCAGTGTGGAATTGCCCGTCAGAAGCTTCTGCCCCTCCTGATAGAGCAGTACGGCGATGGCTGTCATGATGATGATATAAATAAGCATGGAATACCCAGTCTCCTTTCAAATTTCATTTTATCAGTGTAGCATTTTATGGAGGGAAAAGCAAATGAATGGAGGGAGTTTTCCGATGAGGTATTCCGTGTATCTGAAAAAGAACAAACAGATTTGCGGGAAGGGTTGCAATCCTTCCCAAAAAGTGCTACTTTAATAGAACAAAGCATAACAGCGTCAACGCGTGTGTGCGTGTATGTAAAATAGCAAAAAGAGGAGATGTATCAAATGGAACAGGGATTGGAAAAGAGATATGGCTTATTGACGGCCATCGCTATGGTAGTCGGTATCGTAATCGGCAGCGGTGTGTTCTTCAAAGCGGAAAAGGTGCTGACAGCCACAGGCGGGGATCTGCCCACAGGGCTGCTGGCGTGGTTTCTGGGCGGTATGGTAATGGTGATCTGTGCGTATAACTTTGCGATCATGGCAACCAAGCACGAAAAGGTGAGCGGCGTGGTTGACTATGCAGAGGTTCTGGTTGGCCCCGGCTACGCATATTTCTTTGCGTGGTTTGCAGCGGCGATTTATTTCCCCGCAATGACCTCCGTAGTAGCATGGGTAGCGGCAAGATATTTCGGCGTACTGATGGGCTGGGAGATCGTTGGCCCTCAGGTTATGGTGCTGTCCGGTCTGTTTCTGGTGGGCAGCTATGTGATCAATGCGCTGGCACCCAAGCTGGCGGGCAAGCTGCAGGTAACAACAACAGTGGCAAAGCTGATCCCGCTGTTCCTGATGGCGATCGTAGGTACGATCTTTGGTATGAAAAATGGCGTGCTGTCGGCAAATCTGTCCTCCGGTGCCATTGTTGAAGTAAGCGGCAACCCTCTGTTTACGGCTGTGGTTGGTACCTGCTTTGCTTACGAGGGCTGGATCTGTGCCACATCCATCAATGCAGAGCTGAAGGATGCAAAGAAAAATCTGCCTCGGGCACTGACCTTCGGTTCTCTCTTCGTAGTGCTGGTATATATGGTATATTATGTTGGTCTTGCCGGTGCGGTGGAAAATGAAATAATGATGGCAGGGGGCGAAACAGGTGCCCGCATTGCCTTTGAAACCGTATTTACAAAAATGGGCGGTACCCTGCTGTTTGTATTCGTTGTTATTTCCTGTCTGGGTACACTGAATGGTCTGATGATGGCAAACACAAGATCCTTTTATGCGATGGCAGCGAGAAAGGTTGGCCCCAGACCCCA
>JAUNCB010000274.1 GCA_030526765.1 Bacillota bacterium | reverse complement strand
ACTTTACATAACACGTTACACTTACAAAGGTGCAGCAGAGAAAAAACTCCTTTCCTCTTGTCCGAAAAAGTCCACCTTTATGGACAAACTACTTATTTTTGTATTCGACTAAGTGTTGCCAGAGATCGCGCTCCCCGAGTGGACGAAACGAAATCTGATCAAAACCGATTTTGGGATGATTATGCAGAATTTTCAGCGGAAAATCATTAGAAACACGAAAGAAAATCAGGACTTTCTTTTGCTATCTTATCCCTCACGGACAAAACCATTCTTTTTCATGGAGTCTGCGTTTTATTTCCCTCTTCGATCCAATATCCCAGCCTGCGGAACCGCTGATAGCGCTCCAGAGACAGTTCTTTTCCTGTTTTCTGTTCCCAGCCCTTTAAGTCCGACAGCAGCTTTTCCTTGAGCCTTTCGCACATTTTCCCAAAGTGTCTGAAATCCTCCCGGATCATTTCTTCTGCCACGCCAAAGGAGAGCATATCCCCTGCTGTAATATGCAGGGCCTGCGCTGCATCGGGTGCCAGCTTTGCATCCTCCCACAGGATACTGGCACAGCCCTCGGGAGAGATGACAGAAAACACTGCATTTTCCATCATATAAACCTTATTTGCCACAGAAAGCCCCAGCGCACCGCCGCTGCCGCCCTCCCCGATGACAATGGTGATCACAGGGGTTTCCAGTGCCATCATCTGCATCAGGTTATCGGCAATGGCCTGCCCCTGTCCCCGTTCTTCCGCTTCCTCCCCGCAGAAGGCACCGGAGGTGTCCACAAAACAAAGGATCGGCCTGCGGAATTTCTCCGCCTGTTTCATCAAACGAAGGGCCTTTCTGTAGCCTTCGGGCATGGGACAGCCAAAATTGCAGCGAATCCGCTCCTCCAGGTTTCTGCCTCTTTCAATGCCGATAAAGGTAACAGGGATCTGCTCCAGCATACCGATACCGCCGATCACAGCCGCATCATCGGCATACTTTCTGTCGCCGTGTAATTCCGTCCGCTCCGTAAACAGTGCCTCGATATAGGCACGGGAAGTCGGTCTGTTCTGGCTTCGTGCCAGCTGCAGTTTCTCATAGGCTTTCATCCTTCCATCCCCCTTCTGTGCTGACGGAGCAGCCTCTCCAGTGTTCTTCTCATTTCATTTCTGGGAACGATCGCATCCACAAAGCCATGCTCCAGCAGAAACTCCGCCTTCTGAAAATCATCCGGCAGTTTCTTTTTTGTGGTCTGTTCGATCACTCTTCTGCCTGCAAAGCCGATGGTCGCATGGGGCTCAGAAAGGATAATATCCCCCAGCATGGCAAAGCTGGCAGTGACACCGCCCGTCGTTGGGTCTGTCAGCACCGTGATATAAAGACCGCCTCGTTTGCTGTGATGCTCCACCGCCCCGCTGGTCTTTGCCATCTGCATCAGCGAGAGGATCCCCTCCTGCATACGGGCGCCGCCGGAGGCGGTAAAGCCCACCACAGGCAATCCCCGTTCTGCTGCATATTCAAATAGTCTGGTGATCTTTTCCCCCACCACAGAGCCCATGCTTCCCATCATAAACTGCGGCTCCATGATAAACACCGCACAGGGCTGCTGTCGGATCTCTGCCGTACCGCAAAGCACCGCTTCGCCTTCCCCGGAGCTTCCTTCGGCTTTCTCCAGCTTCTCCCGATATCCGGGGAAATCCAGAAAATCAGTCGTTTCGATATGGGTAAAAAGCTCCCGAAAGCTGTCCTTGTCAAAAAGCACTTTCACACGAGTCCTTGCCCCAATGCGGTAATGATATCCGCAATGGAGGCAGACCATTTTATGCTTCGCAACGGCCCGTTTGGAAGCATAGGCTCTGCATACGGGACAGCGTATTTTTTCTTCTGTAACAGGCGTGATACCGCCCTTTTCCAATGTATTTTCAGATTTTCGGAAATACTTTAAGATAGTGTTCAATCCGCTTCTTTCCTTTCCAGAATATTGCTCCATGCAAGGGTATCGTATTCGCCCCTCCAGAAGGCTTCACTGCGTATCAGCTGCAGCTGTTCGTCAATATTTGTTTCCACCCCCGCAATGACCATTTCACAGAGAGCCGCTTCCATCTTTCGAATCGCTTCCTCCCTTACAGGTGCATGCACAATGAGCTTCCCCAGCATGGAATCATAATAGGGCACCACTTCGGTCCCCTGCATCAGTGCAGTATCGAAATGCACCCTGCCGCCGCCGGGAACATGCAGGAATTCCACCCGTCCTGTGGAACGGGCATTGATCCGACATTCTATGGCATGCCCCTTCAGACAGATTTCCTCCTGCCTCCTGTCCAGCGGCACTTCGCAGGCAATACGGATCTGCCATTTTACGATGTCCATGCCGCTGACCTCCTCTGTAATGGGATGCTCCACCTGTAAGCGGGTGTTCATCTCGATAAAATAAAACTGCCCGTCAGGTTCCAGCAAAAATTCCACCGTGCCTGCATTGGTATAATTCGCAGCTTTTGCGGCCAGCACC
>JAUNCB010000025.1 GCA_030526765.1 Bacillota bacterium | reverse complement strand
AGGAACAGAATCTTATGCCCTATATGGATGAGCGAGAGGAGCTGCAGAGCTGGGCGGCTTTTTTTCAATATCTTTCTGAGGAGATTAAACAAAAAGCGAAGATTTTAGAGGAAAATCCCTGGGCAGATGAAGGGATGCTGGCGATTCTGGAAGAAGAGGGGGCCGGAGTAAAAAAACAGATAGCGATGGCGTTTGCAGAGCTGCAGGAGCGCAGTGCCATCAGCCCTCATGCAGGTACAGTTCATCGGCTGAAGGAAGTACTGGCTTTGACAGAATTCGAACTGTTTGTGGTAATGCTTTACACCATCGTGCATACAGAACCTGCTTTTGCGGGCTATATGGAGGAATTGACAGGAAACAGAGGCGCAGGACTGACACTGGGGAATTGTCTGGAGCTGTATTCCTTTTTTTCAGAAACCACAGGCAGAGAAATCGAGGAGCTGCTGCGTCCGGATCGGGAGCGGAATATCCTGTTTTTTGCATCGGGAGAAACGGAAACGGCGGGTACACCGGATTATGCCCGTGTTCCGGGGATCAATCCGAAGGTAATGCAATTTTTGCAGGGGAATCATACTCTCAGCGAAACCCTTTCCGTATATGCCAGACTGGAAGAAGCTGCGGCACCGCGGGAAGATGCAGCGATCCACAGAGGGCAGCAGAAAATGCTGGATAATCTGATCGGCTGTGAAGCAGAGGGTGATTTTATCATTCATCTGAAGGGACCCGATGGGATCGGCAAGCATCATACCCTGAAAAAAGCAGCGGCGAAATGGAATATGTCTGTGATCTATCTGGATTTTCAGGTTTTGTTTCAGATGAAGCCCCATGAGCGCACCCTGCTGCTGCGGCAGACGGCGCTGGAGGCAAAGCTGGAAGGAGCAAAGATGTGTATTGAGCATGGGGATTTTACGGAGGAGCAGTTTCGGGATGTTTCGCAGAAAATCACCATCCATCAGCTTCTGCGGGAAATGCAGCGCCATTTCGGGATGTTTTTCCTGCTGAGCAGCAGCGATATTGTGCCCGATCGCAGTGCGCCCTTTGCTACATATATCATTGAACTGGGCGAGCCTTCCTTGCAGGAACGCAAGGAACTGTGGGAGTTTTATCTGAAGAGATATCAGGCAGATGCGAAGATCGATCCCACAAAGATGGCGGTAAAATATAATTATTGCTCGGGAGATGTGGAAAAGACCATGAAACTGGCAAAGCTGCAGTGCCTTGCGGATGGAGATGAGACGGTTTCCATGGAGCATATCATGGCGGCGGTACGCAGCATGAATATCAATCTGCTGGGTACGAAGGCGCAGTTTATCCGACCTGCCTTTTCCTTTGCGGATATCGTTCTGGAGAAGAGTCAGATGTCTGTACTGCGGGATTTCTGCAACCGTATCCTTCATCGGTATACGCTGATGGTGGAAATGGATTACATCAAAAAATTCCCTTACGGACAAAGCTCTGTTCTGCTGCTGTACGGGCCTCCCGGAACGGGTAAGACCATGACAGCACAGGTGGTGGCAAATGAACTGGGGATGGATCTGTACAAGATCAACCTTTCCCAGATATTCAGCAAATACATCGGGGATACGGAAAAACAGCTGGAGGAAATTTTCAGCATGGCGAAAAAAAGCAATGCGGTGCTGTTTTTCGATGAAGCGGATGCACTGTTTTCCAAGCGAACCGAGGTGCAGGATTCCCATGATAAATATGCCAATGTGGAAATCTCCTATCTGCTGCAGAAAATGGAGGAATTTGACGGGATCATGATCCTTGCAACCAACAATGCGGGCAATATGGATCCTGCCTTCCGCCGCCGTATGACGGCTTCCGTAGGGGTAGAGATGCCCGATGCCGCCCATCGGATGGAGCTGTGGAAGAAATCCTTTACTGCGAAAACGGAAATTTCGGAGGATGTGGAATGGAATTATCTGGCGGAGCAGATCGAGCTGCCGCCAAGCTGTATCAAGCAGGCAGCGCTGACTGCCAGCTATCTGGCGGTGCTGGATGGCAGCAGTGTTACATGGAACCATATCATGCAGGCGGCAAAGCAGGAATATGGGAAGCTGGGCAAGATGTTCTTCGACTGATCGGAGCAGACGGCGGAGGATAAAAAACGACGAATTTCCCCGAAAATCAAGGGGTTCCGTAAAAAAATACTTTGCACTGTAGGGTTTTTGTGATATAATCCGAATGTTATAGGGCGAAACAGAAACGAAAACTGTTTGAGGAACAAAAAGGTTCCGTGATATAGATTGTCCTTTGGAAAATCTGGAAGGATGTATGATTTTATGGATAAACTGGTTGTAAGAGGCGGCAGAAGGCTGAAAGGCGAAGTCACTGTCAGCGGTGCGAAGAATGCAGCGGTAGCGGTGATCCCTGCGGCTGTCATGGCAACGGGTGTCAGCGTACTGGAAAATCTGCCTGCGATTGAAGATGTCAGAAACATCTGCCACACCATCGAGGAGATGGGGGGCAAATGCAGCTTTATTGATGACCATACGCTGAAGATCGACTGTAATGACGGCGTAAGCTACAAAGCGGATTTTGAAGGGGTACACAAGATGCGTGCCTCCTATTATCTGATCGGTGCTCTGCTGGCACGTTATAATAAGGCAGAGGTGGCAATGCCCGGCGGCTGCAATTTCGGCAAGCGCCCCATTGACCTGCACCTGAAGGGCTTCCGTGCTCTGGGGGCAACGGTCATTGAAGAGGACGGCATGGTGAAGGCTTATGCAGAAAAGCTGATCGGCACATCCATTTATATGGATCAGGTCAGTGTTGGTGCTACCATCAATATCATGCTGGCGGCAACGATGGCAGAAGGTACGACTACCATTGAAAATGCGGCGAAGGAGCCTCATGTAGTAGATACAGCAAACTATCTGAATATGATGGGGGCGAATATCAAAGGCGCCGGTACGGATGTGATCCGTATCAAAGGTGTGAAGGAACTGCACGGTGCGCAGTATACCATCATCCCCGATCAGATTGAAGCAGGTACTTATATGATCGCAGCGGCAATCACCGGCGGCGATGTTCTGGTAAAAAATATTATTCCCAAGCATATGGATTCCCTGACAGCGAAGCTGGATGAGATGAATGTAAAGGTGGCGGAATGGGAGGATTCCATTCGTGTTATGGCGGATGAACCTCTGCGGGCGGTCAATGTAAAAACCATGGCATACCCCGGCTTCCCCACAGATCTGCAGCCGCAGATCGCAACGCTGCTGGCTGTCTGCAATGGAACCAGTATGCTGACGGAGAATGTATGGGAAAACCGCTATCAGTATATGGAAGAGCTGAAGAAAATGGGTGCTGATGTTGAGCTGGAAGGCAGAAAAGCAACGATCCGCGGCATCAGAAGATTCCACGGTGCATCCGTTTCGGCGACAGACCTGCGGGCAGGTGCGGCAATGATCCTTGCGGCACTGGCTGCAGAAGGCGAAACCATTATTGATGGGGTAAGATATATCGACAGAGGCTATGAGCATGTGGAGGATAAATTCAATGCCATGGGCGCTGAGATCGTTCGGATCAAAGGAGAATAAGAGGATACTACGACAGGCTTCGGATGGAATGATTCGAAGCTTGTTTTGTGAGAGGAGGGGAGCATCTTGCGGCTGGAGTTTTGTACCATTGCCAGCGGAAGCAGCGGCAACTGTACCTATATTGGGTCTGACCATACAAAAATACTGATTGATGCCGGTATCAGCGGCAAACGGATCGAAGAGGGGCTGGCAGAGCTGAAGCTGACCGGCAGCGATATTGATGCACTCTTTATTACCCATGAGCATCAGGATCACATCAAAGGGGCGGGGATATTATCCCGTCGGTTTGATATTCCTGTTTTTGCTACGGCGGAAACATGGGCGGCTATGGAAGGGGCACTGGGAAAGATCGCGCCCAGCAATAAGCGCATTGTGTATGCGGATGAGGTCTGTGCGGTCAATGATATCTGCGTGAAGCCCTTTGCCATTCCCCATGATGCGGCGGAGCCTGTAGGCTACTGCCTGCTGGCGGGAGAGAAAAAGATCACACTGGCAACGGATATCGGTCATGTGACGGATACCATACGGGAAAATCTGGAGGGCAGCGACCTGCTGCTGCTGGAATCCAATCACGATATTGCAATGGTGAAAAAGGGCAGCTACCCGTGGCATCTGAAGCAGCGCATTCTCGGGGAAAGGGGACATCTTTCCAATGTGGCTGCGGGAGAGCTTCTGGCAGAGGTGACCACAGGGAAATTGAAATATGCGTTTTTGGGACATCTCAGTGAGGATAATAATGATCCGCACCTTGCCTATGAAACGGTGGAGGAGATTCTGCGCAGAAAGCGTATCGAGGTGGGTACCCATCTGAAGATGGATATGGCGAGCCGTTTCCGCAACGGTCTAAAGGTGGAACTGTAAAGAGGAGAACGATATGAAGGTTACGATCGTTTGTGTCGGCAAATTAAAGGAAAAATACTGGCGGGATGCGATTCTGGAATACAGCAAGCGTCTGAGCCGCTATATCAAGCTGGAGATCATTGAGCTGGCGGATGAAAAAGCACCGGAGACCATGAGCCCCGCACAGGAGGCGGAGGTCAAGGAGAAGGAAGGACAGAGGATCCTGAAGAATGTGAAGGAGGATGCCTTTGTGGTGGCGTTGGCGGTGGAGGGCAAGCAGCTTTCCTCGGAGGAGCTGGCGGAATTTATGGCGAAGAAGGGTGTTTCCGGTGTCAGCCACATGGTATTTATCATTGGCGGCTCCTTAGGGCTGTCGGCGGCAGTGATGCAGCGGGCGGATTTTGCCCTGAGCTTTTCGAAAATGACCTTTCCGCACCAGATGATGCGGGTGGTATTGCTGGAGCAGATCTATCGCTCTGAGCGGATACAGCGGAACGAGCCATACCATAAGTAACATTTTGGGACGCTGTTCCAAACCCTGCCAAGGGGATAATCCCCTTGGAACCCTATACGCTGCGAAGGTACCCTTCGCAGAAGGGAGACGACTGGAATGATGAGAGGGGAGTAGGAAATGGATAAACAGAAAAGGGCGAAAATGATGCGCTTCATCGGGATCGTATGCTGGTTTCTGGCATTATTTATGCTGTTTGACGGGCACCAGAAACGGAAGCTGCAGGAAGCAGAGGAAGCAAAGCAGAATGCCATCGTAATGGAAATGGAAGAAAATATGCAGAATGGAGAAGCAGTGGACAGCACGCTGATTTTCCCTTCCGAATAAAATATGGAAAATCAAAAATACCCGCTTGATCGGATCGGCCGATCAAGCGGGTATTTTATATTATGATTCTTTCTGTAAATCAAAGATTTGCGGATGTAAGGTTCTTGGGGCTACTCTCCTGAGCAGGAGCTTCAGGACAGAGTCCTCATAAATGATTAAGATTTCAGGAATGCTTCGCCGATTTTGAATACATCTCCGGCGCCAACGGTCATCAGCAGGTCGCCGTCCTTACAGTGAGCCTCCAGATAGGAGCGGATCGCATCGAAATCACCGACATATCTGGCGGATTTGCCTGCACTGGCAACCCGTTCTGCCAGCATCGCTGCGGTGATGCTTTCATCCAGTGCTTCCCTTGCGGCAAAAATATCCGCAATGATGATCTCGTCGGCATCGGTGAAGGATTCGCCGAATTCATCAAACAGGAATTTTGTTCTGCTGTAGGTATGAGGCTGGAATACACACCATGTGGTGTTATGCTCCACTTTTTTTGCAGCTGCCAGAGCAGCGCGGATTTCAGTGGGATGGTGGGCATAGTCATCAATGACCTGAATGCCGTTTTTCTCGCCCTTGCGCTGGAAGCGGCGGTCTGTGCCGCCAAAATGCAGGAGACCCTTGCGGCAGTCTGCGGCGGAAATGCCCAGATAGTGTGCGGCTGCGATGGATGCCAGTGCATTCATGATATTGTGGTCTCCGGGTACATTCAGATGAATGCTGCCGAAGAAGTCGCCTTTATAATATACATCAAAGGTATTGGTACCATCTGTTTCGTGGATGATATTTTTCGCCTGCCATGTGGCACCTTCTGCCATGCCGAAGGTTTCTGCGACGCAGTGCAGATTTTCTGTCAGTTCAGCCACATTTTCGATCTCCTGATTGATGATCAGTGCGCCGTCTGCAGGAACACGCTGCGCAAAGGCATGGAAGGAGCGGCGGATATGAGCCAGATCCTCGAAATAATCCAGATGATCGCTTTCCACATTCAGGATGACACCAACCTTAGGCGCAAACTGCAGGAAGCTGTCGAAATATTCGCAGGCCTCTGCTACGAAGAAGGGAGAGTGCCCGATCTTCAGATTGCTGCCGATGGTAGGCAGGATACCGCCAACGGTAATGGTAGGGTCTGTTTCTGCTGCCAGCAGGATCTCGGAGACCATGGAGGTCGTTGTTGTTTTGCCGTGGGTACCTGCGACGGCAATGGAATTTGCATATTCGCCCATGATCTCGCCCAGAAGATGGGCTCTGTCCATGAGGGGGATGCCCTTTTCGCCGGCTGCTGCCAGCTCGGGATTGTCGGGATGGATGGCAGCGGTGTAAACCACAAGGTCCACATCATCTGTGATGTTTTCCTTCCGATGGCCATAGTTGATATGGATCCCCTGTTCTTCCAGATGCTTTGTTACCGGGGATTCCTTGATGTCTGTGCCGGAAACACGGCAGCCGCGGTCAACCAGGATCTCGGCCAGACCGGACATGCTGATGCCGCCGATGCCGATGAAATAGATGTGCTGCTCTTTTTTGAATGTTGTCATATATATTCTCCTCAGTTTCTGTGAGTGTTTTTTTCGAAATAAAGTGGGACATATTTTGTTTTTCATTATAGTATACTGCAAGAGGAATGGCAATCGCCTCATCCTGTATTTCTATATTTTATACAGAAGAACAATGGAATAAACCTGCAAGTATACAATAATTTGCTGAGGATTTTGCAAAAAATATGCGGAAAGTTGACAATATTTACTGAAATTTGGTAATTATTTTTACGGATTTCATTTGCATATCGGTGGGCTTATGCTATAATAAGGTCATCGAAGTATGGTACTTTGGTACATATATACAACCTGAAAAGATAGGGGTGTTGGCAATATGCGTAAAAAAGAAATGATTGCAATGTTATTGGCAGGCGGACAAGGCAGCCGTCTGGGGGTTTTGACCAGAAAAGTGGCAAAGCCTGCAGTAGCCTACGGTGGTCGTTATCGTATCATCGACTTTCCTTTGAGCAACTGTATCAACTCCGGTGTTGACACAGTTGGTGTTCTGACCCAGTATCAGCCTCTGCGTCTGAATCAGCACATTGGTATTGGCATTCCCTGGGATCTGGATAAGAAAAACGGCGGCGTAACCATTCTGGCACCTCATGTTAAGGTGGGCGATTCCGGTGAGTGGTTCAACGGTACCGCAAATGCGATCTATCAGAACATCGATTTCATTGATGCGAATGATCCCGAATATGTAGTAATCCTCTCCGGTGACCATATTTATAAAATGGATTATTCCGAAATGCTGCGTTTCCATAAGAAAAAAGGCGCAGCGGCAACCATTGCCGTTATGGAGGTTCCCATGGAGGAAGCAAGCCGCTTCGGTATCATGAATACAGAAGAAGGCGACAAGATTTATGAATTTGAAGAAAAACCTGCACAGCCCAAGAGCAATCTGGCATCCATGGGTATTTATATCTTCACATGGGAAAGACTGCGTGAGGCGCTGATCGAGGATAATTCCATCCATCCCGACAGTGACTTTGGTAAACACATCATTCCCAAAATGCTGGAGGAAGGTCAGCCTATGTATGCTTGGCGTTTCCAGGGCTACTGGAAGGATGTAGGTACGATCCAGTCCTATTGGGAATCCAATATGGATCTGATCCGTACCCTGCCCGAATTCAACCTGTATGAAGATTTCTGGAAGATCTACACAAACAGCGACCATCAGCCTCCTCAGTACACTGCTGCGGATGCAAAGGTAGAGGAATCTCTCCTGTCCGATGGCTGTGAGGTATACGGCGAAGTGTACCGTTCCATTCTGGGCCCCGGTGTTATCGTGGAAAAGGGCGCAGTGGTGAAGGATTCCATCATTATGGCAGGCACAGTGGTGGGCGAAGGCAGCCTGATCGATAAATGTGTCATTGATGAAAAATGTAAGATCGGTAAAAATGTAAAGATGGGCGTTGGCGAAGATGTTCCCAACGAACTGAAGCCCGCAATTTATAACACAGGCATTACCGTTATGGGTATGAATTCCATCGTTCCCGACGGCGTAGAGATGGGTAAAAACTGTGTGATTTCCGGTGAAACAGTCGCTGCAGACTATCCCGACGGAAAACTGGCAAGCGGTAAATCTGTAATTAGGGAGGTGTAAGCGATGAAAGCAATCGGTATTATTCTGGCAGGCGGCAACAATGACGGCAGACTGGGTGTTCTGACAGATCACAGAGCAGCGGCGGCACTGCCCATTGGCAGCTGTTATCGTGCCATCGACTTTACATTGAGCAATATGTCCAGCAGTGGCATCGGGAAAGTAGCTGTGCTGACACAGTACAATTCCCGTTCCCTGAGAGATCATCTGATGTCCTCCAAATGGTGGGATTTCGGCAGAAAACAGGGCGGTCTGTTTGTATTCACACCTTACACAAGTAAGGAAGGCTCCACATGGTTCCGCGGTACAGCAGATTCCATTTATCAGAACATGACATATCTGAAACGCAGCAATGAAGAATATGTTGTGATCACATCCGGTGATTCCATTTATAAAATGGACTATCGCAACGTGATCGAGCAGCATGTGGCAAGCGGTGCAGATATTACTGTGGTATATAAAAATATGGCAGATAAGGATCTGACCAAATTCGGTGTAGTGGAAGTGGATGCAGAAGGCAAGCTGGTGGGCTTTGAGGAAAAACCCGCACAGCCTAAGGCGGAAACAGCATCCCTCGGTATTTATGTAATTGGCAGAACACTGCTGATCAATCTGCTGGAACAGATGATTCCCGAGGGCAGATATGATCTGGTTAAGGATATCATCATCCGTTTCATGCCCACACTGAATATCCGCGGCTATGAATATAACGGCTACTGGAATGCCATTGGTGCAGGCACAGCAGCTTATTTCGCAACCAATATGGATTTCCTGAATAAGGAAGTAAGAGATCATTTTGTCAGCGAATATCCTTATATTGCTACAAAACCAAAGGATGAACCCCCTGCAAAATTCAACAAGGGCGCAGAAGTGAAGGATGCCATTGTTGGCGACGGCTCCATTTTTGACGGCAAGGTGGAACATTCCGTTGTATTCCGTAAGGTTCGTGTAAGTGCGGGCGCTGTGGTTAAGAATTCCATTCTGATGGAAGGCTGCCAGATCGGCGAAAACTGCGTGGTGGAAAATGCGATCTTGGATAAGGATGTTGTTCTGTCCGCAGGTCAGAAGGTGATCGGTGCTTCTGCAGAAGAACCTGCAGTTCTGAAAAAAGGCACTGTACTGTAAAGAGATTTCAAAAGTCTTAGTCTGAAAGGACTAAGACTTTTTTGTTTGCGTATGGGGCGGATACAGATAAAAAAGCAGGAATCCGGCAGGAAATGGCAAATTTTTAGTGAAAGCGTATATTGTATTTTTTCGGATTTAATGAGAAAATAACCAAAGTACGTTTAAAAAGAAGCAACGCGTCGTATTTTGACG
>JAUNCB010000273.1 GCA_030526765.1 Bacillota bacterium | reverse complement strand
AAATGGATTTCTATTTGTGATACAATTTTTTCAAAGGAGAGATGGAAATGGAATACGGAAAAATGGTGGAAGCCAGATTCCTGCGGAGGATCAATCGTTTTACGGCTTTTGTGGAGCTAAACGGGCAGGAAGAAATGGTGCATGTAAAAAATACAGGCAGATGCAAAGAATTACTTTTGGAAGGGGCAAGGGTTTTTCTGGAGGAGGCGGATAAAGAAGGGAGAAAGACAAAATATTCTCTGATTGCCGTTTACAAGGGCTCTGTTTTAGTAAATATGGATTCGCAGGCACCAAACCAGATGGCGGCAGAAGCGCTGGCAGAAGGGGAAATAGAAGAAATTGGGAATGTGGATTTTCTGAAGAGGGAAGTAAAATATGAAAACTCCCGTTTTGATCTCTATTATGAACGAGGGGAGAAAAAAGGGTTTATTGAGGTAAAAGGGGTCACGCTGGAGGAAAACGGTATTGCAAAATTTCCGGACGCACCTACGGAAAGAGGGGCAAAGCATCTCAGAGAGCTGATCAAGGCAAAGGAAGCGGGCTATGAAGCGGCGGCGCTTTTTGTGATACAGATGGAGGGTGTCAGCGAATTCTGCCCGAATGCAGAACGAGACCCGATATTTACAAAGGCTTTGCAGGAAGCAGCCGAGGCAGGAGTAAAGATACTGGCATATGACTGCGCTGTGCAGAAGGGGAAGGTAATGATCCGTAAAAAGGTACCTGTATCCTTGATTTAAAGCAGAAAAAGAGAGAAGGTTTATGGCCTTCTCTCTTTTATTATGGGAAGATGTTATGAAAAAAACGATTATCGATCAGATTTCCCATTTTGCGCCCATCAGCTTCACAAATTCTCTTGTTACTGCTGCATCACCGGGCCAAGCGGGTGCGGTTACCAGATTGCCGTCTACGACAGCTTCGTTTACTTCTACAGGAACATATTCGCCGCCAGCCAATGTGATGTCGGGACCAACAGCGGGATATGCAGTTGCTTTTTTGCCTTTCAGTACATTTGCTGCTGTCAGGATCTGAGGGCCGTGGCAGATTGCTGCAACGGGTTTATTTGCTGCAAAGAATTCCTGTACGATTTCGATCACTCTGGGAGTCAGTCTCAGATATTCGGGAGAACGACCGCCTGTGATAAACAGACCTTCGTAATCAGCTACATTTACAGCATCAAAATCTGCTGTCAGTGCAAAGTTGTGACCTCTTTTTTCGGAATAGGTCTGTTCGCCTTCAAAGTCATGGATTGCAGTACGGATCACATCGCCTGCTTTTTTATCGGGACATACAGCATCAACCTGATAGCCCAGCATTTCCATTGCCTGGAAAGGTACCATTGTTTCATAATCTTCTGTAAAGTCGCCTGCTAACATCAATACTTTCTTTGCCATACGCAATTCCTCCTTTGGTATGTAAAAGTCGCAGCCCAAAATAGGCTGTGGGATATTACATTGTATTTTTATAGATACATTATATCTCTGTTCTGAAAAAAATACAAGGGGAAATCATAGAAAATCGGTGGATATATTCTGTATAAAAAAGAAGGGTGACTCATTGGGTCACCCTTCTGGAAAATCATACCAGAATTACATTATGGAATGTTTTTTTGCCTTTCTGAACCAGCAGTTTCCCGTCTGTGAACAGATCAGCGGTTACTTTGAAATCAACATCTGTGACAGGCTTTTCGGCGATTTTAACACCTCCCTGCTGTACAGCACGTCTGCCTTCGGAGCGGGAAGGAACCACTTTGATTGTTGTCAGCAGTGTCAGGATATCCATACCTTCTGCAAAATCTGCAGCGGGGATTTCTGTGGAGGGAGCATCTGCAGTTGCAGCACCCTTGCCAAACAGTGCTTTGGCAGCTTCCTGTGCTTTTGTTGCTTCTTCTTCCCCGTGAACGATCTTTGTCAGTTCAAATGCCAGCACTTCTTTTGCTTTATTGATTTCTGCGCCTTCCAGAGAGCCCAGACGGCGAACCTCGTCCATAGGCAGGAATGTCAGGAGAGCCAGACATTTTTCAACGTCCTTATCGCCGACATTTCTCCAGTACTGGTAGAATTCGTAGGGTGTTGTTTTTTCGGGATCCAGCCATACCGCGCCGGAAACGGTTTTGCCCATTTTTACGCCTTCGGAGTTTGTCAGCAGCTTGAATGTCATACCGTAAGCGGGCTTCTGGGATTTGCGGCGGATCAGTTCAACACCTGCAATGATATTGGACCACTGGTCGTTGCCGCCCATCTGCAGGGAGCAGTTGTATCTCTGGTTCAGTTCATAGAAATCGTAGCCCTGCATGATCATATAGTTGAATTCCAGGAAGGACAGACCTGCTTCTTTTTCCATTCTTGTTTTGAAGCAGTCTGCAGCCAGCATTCTGTTTACAGAGAAATGTACACCTACATCACGCAGGAATTCGATATAATTCAGGTTTCTCAGCCAGTCGCCGTTGTTTACGATGATCGCACCGCCTTTGCCTTCGTTGAAATCGATGAA
>JAUNCB010000272.1 GCA_030526765.1 Bacillota bacterium | reverse complement strand
ATGAGTATTACCAGAGGAGTTTGGTAAGTGCCAAACTATAAATAGCGATCTAAACTGAATAAGTATTTATGGATTGAGTTTCAAGAAGAATAAAACAGGTGCAGCAGAGAATATTGGTTTTCAACGGTTCTGATTGCACCTGTTTTTTAGATAAAATAGATTATAGCAATGTGACCATCCGCCCGTCCAGCTCGATCAGTTCTTCCTCCTTCATCTTCTTCAGCTCCCGCATCATAGCGCTGCGGTCAATACAGAGATAATTAGCCAGTTTCAAAAGAGAGAAGGGCAGCTCAAAGGTCAGGTTATCCTGGCGGGTGGATTGAATGCGAAAATAACTCATCAGCTTGCCCCGAATGGAGCGATGGCTGAGGATATCCACCTTTTCTGTCAGATGCACTACCTTATTCCCCATCAGCTCCAGGAGGTTTTCTACCACCTGCGTATGGTGCTGGCAGGCATTGGAGCAGCGCTTGGTAAGTTGGGATTTCTCAATGAACAAAACGGTACAGTCCTTTTCGCAGACGGTGATAAATTCATCTTCTTTGTTGGAAAAGGCGAAGGCATCCCCGAAAACGCCTGTATCCTCCAGATATTCCAGAAGATCCAGAGAACCGTCGATGCTGATGCGGCTGACGGATACGGCGCCCTCCAAAAGCAGACAGATATATTCCTTTGCCCCGTCTGTTGTTGGAATAATATCCTTTTCATTGAAATTCCTCTGTTTGATATCGAAGCAGGGGATCATTTTTTCGATGCTTTCAGCAGATACATTGGCAAATAAAGCGTTTTTTGAAATATTTTTCATATTTTCCCCTTTCTGTTGCATTTGCAACATACATTTCTGTTAAACCTATGATAACATAAAATCACAGAAAAACAAATGAAAAGCATAAGAAATACTAAAGAAAAAAATAAAAAAGTATAAATGCAAATAAATTGAGAGAGTATAAACAAAGAGAGTGTATCTGAAGGAGGAAATGATTATGAAGGAACTGAAATTTTACAAATGCGCACATTGTGGTAACATCATTACAAAAGTAGAAGATAAAGGCGTTCCCGTTTTCTGCTGTGGTCAGAAGATGGACGAACTGGTACCCAACACATCTGATGGTGCCGGCGAAAAACATGTTCCCGTTGTAGAAATCAACGGCAAGGAAGTAAAAGTAATCGTTGGTGAAGTAACACATCCCATGCTGGAAGAACACCATATCGCATGGATCTACCTGCACACAAATAAAGGTGTTCAGGTGAAATATCTGGATCACACAGGCGCTCCCGAAGCTGTGTTTGCGCTGGTGGAAGGCGAAGAAGTGATTGCAGCATATGAATACTGCAACCTGCACGGTCTGTGGAAAAAAGAAATCTAATATCAAAGAAGAATCAGGGGGAGGGTGGCAGCACCCTCCCTTATTTCATAAAGGGGAAGAGAGCCCCAATCTTTTTTTGACGAAAAACCTAGAAATGTGATATGCGAAAGGGGTTATTTTATGAGAACATTACAGCTGAAAAACGACCTGTATTGGGCAGGTATTCTGGATAAAGACCTGAAAGTTTTTGATATTATCATGTACACAGAGTTTGGTACAACCTATAACTCTTATATCCTGAAGGCTGGGGATAAGACCATCCTTTTTGAAACAGCAAAAGAAAAATGGTATGATGATTACAGACTGGCACTGACAGAGCAGCTGGACATTGATACTATCGACTATATCGTAGTCAGTCATACAGAGCCTGACCATGCCGGTTCCATCCAGCGTCTGGTGCAGGAAAATCCCAAGGTGAAGATCATCGCGACAGCAACAGCGATTTCTTTCCTGAAGGAGATCGTAAATGAAGATTTCTATTCCATCGCAGTGGGCGACGGGGATGAAATGCAGATCGGCAATAAAACACTGCGTTTCCTGTCTGTACCCAACCTGCACTGGCCTGATACCATGTATACCTATGTAGTGGAAGACAAAACACTGGTAACCTGTGACTCCTTCGGTTCTCACTATGCCCACGAGGACATCGTAAGAAGCAAGGTAACAGATTACGAAGGCTATCTGAGAGCAACAAAATATTATTTTGATAACATTCTGGGGCCTTTCAAGCAGCCCTTTATGGTGGATGCACTGAAGCGGGTGAGAGAACTGGAGCTGGATATGATCTGTCCCGGTCACGGTCCTGTGCATGACAGCTATATTCCCGAACTGCTGGCGATCTATGACGCATGGTGCGAAATCCCTACAAATGAAAAAACAACAGTAGTCATTCCTTATGTAAGTGCTTACGGCTACACAGAGGAGCTGGCTGGCAAAATTACAGAAGGCATCAAGGAAGCCGGTGATATTGAGGTTAAGGCATATGATCTGGTAACAGCAGATGCAGGTGTGGTAGCAGGCGAGATCGGCGCGGCTGATGGTATCCTCTTCGGTACACCTACGATCCTTCAGGAAGCACTGAAGCCCATCTGGGATCTGACAACAGGGATGTATCCTCCTATCCATGGCGGCA
>JAUNCB010000271.1 GCA_030526765.1 Bacillota bacterium | reverse complement strand
AAAAAGCTTAAGAATTTATTTCTTTTTTTCGGAGAAGAATGGTGTATAATGTAGAAAAAAAGAAGAAAAACAGAGGCGGCGGGAAATTTACCCGTGTGCAGACTGTGTAAAAATGCGAAATATGGAATTTCCTGTATTGTAACCGTGATTCTGTTTTGTTATAATATTATGTTGTGTATTGAAATGTATATGATTTTGGAATAAACACAGGGTTTAAGGGAGAATAAATAGCATGGGAGAAAAAAGAGAATACAGAAGGCGCCGCAGACCTTCAGAGGATATGGATCTGCATCAGCGTCAGGTGCGCCGCAGACAGACGCCTGCACCCTATCAGGAAGCACCCCGCAGACGCAGACGGGAAGAACAGGCCTATGTAGATCCCAGAAGGGCGGCACAGAGCAGAAAGAAATCCAGCCGCAGGGCAAGACAGAGAAAAAGACAGCGCCGTGGCTTTTTGCTGGTTTTTCTGCTGCTGCTGATCCTTTGCGGAACCTATGCTGCGGCAAAGGTATGGGTCAAAATGAGCCAGTGGGAGGATAAGGCGGAAAAATCCGATTTTGTGGTTTCTGCTTCGGAGCAGGAAAAGATTCAGGATGTGATCAATGTAGCGGTTCTGGGAACGGATGAGGACGGTTTCCGCTCCGATGTGAATATGATCGTCAGCTTCCATACGAAAACGGGCGAGCTGAATATGATCTCTGTACCCAGAGATACCAGAGTGACCATGACGGACGAGATGACCCGATTCTTGGAAAAGCAGGGGGCGTATGTTCCCAAGCGAAACGGCGTTTACGGTCAGTGTAAACTGACAGAGGTACATGCCTATGCAGGAGAGGGCAATCGCTGTACCTTCTCTGTGGCGATGCTGGAGGATATTCTGGGAATCGATGTTGATTATTATGTAAAGTTTGACCTGAGTGCCTTCCGTCAGGTGGTGGATGCCGTAGGCGGTGTAGATTTTTATGTGCCGCAGGATATGTACTGGGATATGACGGATACCGGCGGCCCTCTTATCAATCTGAAGGAGGGGATGCAGCATCTGAACGGGGAAAAGGCAGAGCAGCTGGTGCGCTTCCGTGATGGCTATGCAGCAAAGGATCTGCGCAGGATCGAGGTACAGCAGGAATTCATTATGGCACTGATCGAAAAGATCTGCAGCTCTGAAACACTGCTGAGCAGACTGGACGAGCTTCTGGAGGTTGTTCTGGACTGCACGGAAAGCAATATCACCATTGGAGAAGCACTGAAATATGTGAAATATGTGAAGGATCTGGATCTTTCCAAGATCACCAGTGAAACGATCCCCGGTGAAGGCGGTGCCTACTTTGATATGGATGTGGAAGGAACAAAGGCGCTGATCGATGAGCGAATCTACGGGATCGTGCCGGAGGAAGCTGCGGAAGAACTGACAACGAATGAGTGAGGAATAAAATGAGCAGGAAAAAGAAACCGAAAAAAAGAAAGGCGTTTCATCCCGTCAAAACATTTTTTAAGGTCATGCTTTCTATCGTGATGGCATTTGTGGTCCTTGCAGGAGGTGTCTGCTTTGCCTTCTATAAAGTGACAGGTACTCTGCCCTTTGCAGAAAGCGGGATCATGACCAATGTGACGGATATGAGCATGCTGGATGCCCTTCTGGGCAGAGATATCAAGCTGAATGTAGCGGTATTTGGGGTGGATAAGGACGGAACCAGAACGGACGTGGCATTTGTTGCCCACTATGACAGTGAACAGGAAAGTGTCAGTCTGATTTCCGTACCCAGAGATACCCGTGTGGCAGTCTGCGACGAGGTGGAGGATTTGCTGGGCAAGAGCTACGGCACCACAAAATTCAACGCAGTGCATGCTTACGGCGGCAAGGAGCATGGCCCCGAAGCGGCGGTTCTTCAACTGGAGGATCTGCTGGGGATCAGTATCGATCATTATGTAAAGGTGAATTTTGATGCCCTTGTAGAGATCGTGGATGCGGTCGGCGGCGTTGAAGTGGATGTACCGCAGGATATGTACTGGAATATGAGCGATACAGGGGATATCACCATCAACCTGAAAAAGGGTCTGCAGACACTGGACGGCGATAAGGCACTGCAGTTGGTGCGCTTCCGCCGCTATGCAGACGGCGATGTAGGTCGTATTCAGGTACAGCAGCTGTTCCTGAAGGCACTGGCGGAAAAGGTGCTGAGCACAGAAAGCATTGTGAAGAATCTGGGAGACTATATCGAGGTAATGTATAAGCATGTGGAAACGGATATCAGTCTGGCAGATGCCCTGAAATATGCAAACTATATCACAAAACTCGATATGAATAAGATCACCATGGAAACCCTGCCCGGTGTGGGGCAGTATATCAGCGGCATCTCTTATTTTGTTCATGATCCTCAGGCGACAAAGGAAATGGTGGATCGGGTGTTCTACAGCATCGCACCGGAGATCAATGAGGACGGCACGGTGGATACCAAAAGCCTTCTGATTCAGGTTTACAATGGCGGAAATATTTCCGGTCTGG
>JAUNCB010000024.1 GCA_030526765.1 Bacillota bacterium | reverse complement strand
CGCTGTGGGAATACCGTATTTTTTCATCAGATCCTTGGAAAAAACCTTGCTGCCTTCCAGGATCGCTGCTTTTTTATCGGGACCGAAGCAAGGGATGCCGATTTCATTCAGTGCATCAACCATCCCCAGAACCAGAGGATCATCGGGTGCTACCACTGCAAAGTCGATGGCATTTTCTTTTGCAAATGCCACCACGCCTTCGATATCCTTTGCACCGATATCCACACAGGTCGCATCCTTTGCGATACCGCCGTTGCCGGGCAGTGCATACAGTGCTGTTACTTCGGGATTTTCTTTGATTTTCTTGATGATAGCGTGCTCTCTGCCGCCACCACCAACTACCATAACCTTCAGTCATTAATCTCCCTTCGGAAATGCTATTAGTGGTGGAACAGTCTCATGCCTGTGAATGCCATTGTCATGCCGTGTTTGTTACAGGTAGCGATAACATTGTCATCACGGATGGAGCCGCCGGGTTCTGCGATGTAGGAAACACCGCTCTTCGCTGCTCTTTCGATGTTATCACCGAAGGGGAAGAATGCATCGGAGCCCAGAGCAACACCTGTCATAGTTGCCAGGTATGCTTTCTTTTCTTCTCTTGTCAGAGGTTCGGGTTTTTCGGAGAACAGTGTCTGCCATGTACCTTCTGCCAGTACATCTTCGTAATCGTCGGAGATATATACATCGATGGTGTTATCTCTATCGGGTCTGCCTACAGTAGGCAGGAAAGGCAGGTTCAGAACCTTCTGGTGCTGTCTCAGGTGCCAGATATCTGCTTTGTTACCAGCCAGTCTTGTGCAGTGGATTCTGGACTGCTGACCCGCACCAACACCGATTGCCTGACCGTCTTTTGCGAAGCATACAGAGTTGGACTGTGTATATTTCAGAGTGATCAGTGCAATGATCAGGTCGCGTTTTGCTTCTTCGGGCAGTTCTTTGTTTTCTGTTACGATGTTTTCCAGCAGGGCTTTGTTGATTTCAAAGTTGTTTCTGCCCTGTTCGAATGTGATACCGAATACCTGTTTTACTTCCTGCACTTCGGGAACATAATCAGGATCGATTTTTACGATATTGTAGTTGCCGTTTCTCTTGGATTTCAGGATTTCCAGTGCTTCATCTGTGTAGCCGGGAGCAATGATACCGTCGGAAACTTCTCTTTTGATCAGTTTTGCTGTGGTTGCATCACAAACATCGCTCAGTGCGATCCAGTCACCAAAGGAGGACATTCTGTCTGTACCTCTTGCTCTTGCATAAGCCAGTGCCAGAGGGGATTCATCCAGACCTTCGATATCATCCACGAAGCATGCCTTTTTCAGATCATCGCTCATAGGTGTGCCTACTGCTGCGGATGTGGGAGAAACATGCTTGAAGGATGTTGCCGCAGGCATACCCAGAGCTTCCTTGATCTCCTTTACCAGCTGCCAGCTGTTGAAGGCATCCAGAAAGTTGATGTAGCCGGGTCTGCCGGACAGGATCTCGATGGGCAGTTCCTTGCCGCCGTTCATATAGATTTTTGCGGGTTTCTGGTTGGGGTTACAACCATACTTCAGTTCGAACTCTTTCATTTTCAGTATCCCCTCTCTCTTAAGCGTTTTTATTGATCATTCTGTTTTCTACTGCGCCTGTTTTCAGGTCAACGAAACGAACATAGATGGAAATCTTATTCTGTTCGTTCAGGTTTTCCCAGATTTCTTTCAGCCATGCATCAATATCGTTGGGAACGATTGTTCTTTCGGGTTCACCGCAGAATGTGGGCAGAGGGTTACCGTCACCCATGTATGTATGGATGAAATGACCAACACCTGCCAGTGCTTTATAGGAATATGTGAATCTGTTGCATGCTGTACCTTCTGCATCTGCAGATTTCAGAATAGACATTTTGTATGTGAAATCATCCTCGGCAAATGTCAGCATACCGCTGATTCTGGGTGTCCAGTTAGGGCCATCGGGCTCGAATTCTCTTGTTTCCAGCGCATCTTCAAAGGATTTGCCTTCCAGAACGAAATCTCTGATGGTATCTGTCTGGTCGCCGTTTGTTACGATCAGCTTGCCGTCCAGCTTACGAACGGGTGCATAGATGATCAGAGAGGGATCTTCCACTTTGGATTCATCGAAGGGGTAGATCATCACATCTTCGCCCTCTTCTCTGAAGATACGGTTACGGCTGTTGTCGCTTCTGCCCATGATGAAATAAGCAAATGCTGCTTTTGTGCCGTCTTCTGTTTTACCGATCACGATACCACGGCCAACATAAGGGTTATCTTTTACCAGATCTTTCATTGTATCTTTATGATATACGTTCATTCTTTACATCCTTTCTATATGTAAGAAAATTAAGCCTGAAGTTTTTTCGCTACTAGTTCCACTGCTTTTGGAAGCAGGATCCATTCCGCATGTTCCATGACTCTTTTCTGCAGCACTTCCGCAGTGTCCCCTTCCAGAATTTCAACCGCCTTCTGCAGAATGATCTCACCGCCGTCGGGAATTTCATTCACATAATGCACCGTTGCACCTGTCACCTTCACCCCGTATTCCAGAGCCGCTTCATGGACATGCAGGCCATAGAAACCCGCCCCACAGAAGGAAGGAATCAGAGAAGGATGCACATTTACAATGCGCTTGGGATATGCAGAAGTGAAATTTTCACTGAGAATGGTCATAAAGCCTGCCAGCACGATCATATCAATGCCATTTTCCGCAAGCACCGCCTTCACCGCTTCTTCATAAGCGATCTGATCTGCATAATCCTTTCTTTTCACAACAACGGAAGGGATATTATTTTCCGCCGCTCTTGTCAGCGCATAGGCTTTGTCATTGCTTGCCAGCACCAGTGCCAGCTCACCACTGGGGATCTCCCCTCTTTTCGCCGCATCGATCAGTGCCTGCAGGTTTGTGCCGCCGCCGGATACGAAAACAGCGATTCTTGTTTTCTTATTCAATGACAACACCTTCCTCGGAAGCGATGATTTCACCCATGATGTAAGCGTCTTCACCATTTGCTTTCAGGATCTCGATTGCTTTTTCTGCGTCTTCTTTTGCAACAACTACGGACATACCAACGCCCATGTTGAATGTATTGAACATATCTCTTTCGGGAATATTTCCTTTTTCCATGATCAGATCAAAGATCGCAGGTGTACGCAGAGATGCTTTGTTGATCTTTGCGCCGAAACCTTTAGGGATGGATCTGGGAATATTTTCATAGAAACCGCCGCCTGTGATATGGGAAACCGCTTTTACAGTTACCTCTTCAAACAGAGCCAGCATAGGTTTTACATAGATCTTTGTGGGAGCCAGCAGCGCTTCGCCAATGGATTTGCCGCCCAGCTTTTCCAGAGGTGTTTTGATGTCGGCATTTTCCACATCCAGCGCACGGCGAACCAGAGAGAAGCCGTTGGAGTGTACCCCACTGGAGGGCAGAGCCAGAATCACGTCACCTGCTGCGATTGTTTTGTTGTTCAGGATTTTATCTTTATCCACAACACCTACAGCAAAACCTGCCAGATCGTATTCGTCTTCGGGATAGAAGCCGGGCATTTCTGCTGTTTCACCGCCGATCAGGGATGCACCGGACTGCACGCAGCCTTCCGCTACACCGCTTACAATGGAAGCGATCTTTTCGGGGAAGTTTTTGCCTACTGCAATATAATCCAGGAAGAACAGAGGCTTTGCACCAACACAGATGATGTCGTTTACACACATAGCCACACAGTCAATACCTACTGTGTCATGCTTGTCCATCAGAAATGCCAGTTTCAGTTTTGTACCAACACCGTCTGTACCGCTTACCAGTACAGGCTTTGTGATCCCTGTCATATCCAGCTCGAACAGACCGCCGAAGCCGCCGATATCACCCATTACGCCGGATGTCATTGTTCTTGCAATGTGTGCTTTCATCAGTTCTACTGCTTTGTAGCCGGCTGTGATATCTACACCGGCAGCTTTGTAACTTTCGCTGAAGCTTTTCATTTTTTTACTCCTCCCTAAACCTAAAAACAACCTTAAACAACAATTTCTGATTGCATCATTACCTTATTGAATTGAAATAAAATTAAATATCCATGGAAGGCCGCATGCTTTTTTCTTCGGCATCTTCCCGGATTTTATTTTGCATATTTTGCTTCCAGTGCTGCATTCTTTTCCAGAACCTTTGCCGCTGCCTCTGCTCTTGCTGCATCCAGCTTCGCCGCCAGCTCTGCATCTTCCACAGCCAGAATCTGGATTGCCAGAAGGGCTGCATTTTCCGCACCGTCAATGGCTACTGTCGCAACGGGCAGACCGCTGGGCATCTGCACTGTGGAAAGCAGTGCATCCAGACCATCCAGTGTGGAGGATTTGATGGGGATACCAATGACAGGAAGTGTTGTATTTGCAGCCATAGCACCTGCCAGATGTGCTGCTTTGCCTGCTGCTGCGATAATCGCACCAAAGCCCTTTTCTCTTGCACTCTTTGCAAATTCCCCCGCTTCCACAGGTGTTCTGTGGGCAGAGTAAACATGGGCCTCAAAGGGTACACCGAATTTTTCCAGTGTTGTCATTGCTTTTTCTACTACGGGCAGATCACTGTCGCTGCCCATAACGATACCGATTTTCTTCATTGGTTACCTCCTGATTCTTGTTTTTTCCTCTCTGCATCCAACAAAAAGGGCAGTCCTATTGCGTGACATACAAATAAGGACTGCCCAGACGGTCGGCTCCAAGCAGTTCTGTACTGCTTCTTTCCGGTTCCTTGCTCCCATGTGGTTACCCACCTATCCGTCAGTCACAAAAAACCGCATAAATTTACATTTTCAGTCTATCACAACGATTTTCCGGTGTCAATAAAATACATATTATGAAAATGTCTTTCCCTTCCTATCAGAATAAAAAAATAATTGACACAGAATGGCCTTTGTGATATAGTATTGAAGATTTAGAGATAATTTAATTTTTAACCCGATTCGCGAACGAAAGGAGAGACTACTTTGAACTGTATTTTGACGAACGCAAACGTATTTGTTCAGGGCAATTTCACAAAATCCAACGTATTTATCGCTGACGGTATGATTTCCGAAATTTCCAGCCGTGCTCCTCAGGGTGAGTGTCCCGTTTTTGATCTGGACGGTTGCTTTTTATTTCCCGGTTTTATTGATGTTCATGTGCATCTGAGAGAACCGGGATTTTTTTATAAAGAAACCATCCGCACAGGCACACAGGCAGCAGCCCGCGGCGGCTATACCGCAGTATGTTCCATGCCAAACCTGAAGCCCACTCCCGATTGTCTGGAAAATCTGGAGGTACAGCTGAAAGCCATCCGTGAGAACGCCCTGATCCAGGTGGTTCCCTACGGCACCATCACCATGGGCGAAATGGGCGAAACCCTTGCTGCCTATGATGAACTTGATCCCTATGTCTGCGCCTTTTCCGACGACGGACGGGGCGTACAGCAGGATGAAATGATGCTGGCAGCCATGAAACAGATCAAAGGCTTCGGTAAGATCGTTGCTGCCCACTGCGAGGATAACAGCCTTCTTTTCGGCGGCTACATCCACAAAGGCGAATATGCTGAAAAGCACGGTCACAGAGGGATCTGCTCCGAAAGTGAATGGAAGCAGATCGAAAGAGACCTGACGCTGGTGAAGGAAACCGGTGTGAAATATCATGTATGCCACATCTCCACCAAGGAAAGTGTTGCACTGATCCGTCAGGCAAAAAAAGAAGGTCTGGATGTGACCTGTGAAACAGCCCCCCACTATCTGACCATGAATGATTCCATGCTGCAGGAGGACGGCCGCTTCAAAATGAACCCTCCCATCCGCAGTGAGGAAGACCGTAAGGCACTCATCGAAGGGCTTCTGGACGGCACCATTGATATGATCGCCACAGACCATGCCCCCCACTCCGCTGAGGAAAAAGGCAAGGGTCTGGAAAAAAGCATGATGGGCGTGGTTGGTCTGGAAACAGCCTTCCCTGTGCTTTATACAGAGCTGGTGAAAAAAGGTGTTCTTACACTGGAACAGCTCATCCGGCTGATGCATACAAATCCCAGAAACAGATTCGGTATCGGTACCCCGCTGGAAGTTGGACAGCCTGCCAGTCTGACCGTATTCGATCTGAATCAGGAATATACCATTGATCCCGAAGATTTTCTGACCATGGGACGGGCAACCCCCTTCGCAGGAAACACCGTCTGCGGTGCCTGCAAAATGACCATGTATCAGGGAAACATCGTTTGGGAAAGCAAATAAACCAATGACAACACTGTAACTTTTACATAACTACCAAGGAGGAATTTTTTATGCCAAAGAGAACTGACCTGAAAAAGATCCTGATCATCGGTTCCGGCCCCATCGTAATCGGTCAGGCCGCAGAATTCGACTATGCAGGGACACAGGCTTGCCTTGCCCTGAAAGAAGAAGGCTATGAAGTGGTGCTGGTAAACTCTAACCCTGCCACCATCATGACAGACACAACCATCGCAGATAAGGTTTATATGGAACCTCTTACGCTGGAATACATCGCAAAGATCCTGCGCTATGAAAGACCCGATGCGATCCTTCCCGGTATCGGCGGACAGACAGGTCTGAATCTGGCAATGCAGCTGGCGAAAAAAGGCATCCTGAAGGAATGTCAGGTGGAACTGCTGGGTACTTCCATCAACAGTATCGAACGGGCAGAAGACCGTGAACTGTTCAAGGCAATGTGTGAATCCATCGGCGAACCCGTTATTCCTTCTGTGATTACATATTCCGTAGAAGAAGGGATTCAGGCGGCAAATGAGATCGGCTATCCCGTTGTTCTGCGTCCCGCATTCACTCTGGGCGGCACAGGCGGCGGCTTTGCAAACAATGAAGCAGAGCTGATCGAGATCATGAAAAATGCACTGAAGCTTTCTCCTGTACATCAGGTACTGGTAGAAAAGAGCGTAAAGGGCTATAAGGAAATCGAATTTGAAGTAATGCGTGACGGTACAGACCGCGCTATCACCATCTGCGGCATGGAAAACATTGACCCCGTTGGTGTTCACACAGGCGACTCCATCGTTGTGGCTCCCATCCTTACACTGAATGACCATGATTTCCACATGCTGAAGGAATCCGCTCTGAAAATCATCAGAGAACTGAAGATCGAAGGCGGCTGTAATGTACAGTTTGCTCTGGATCCCAATTCCTCTCAGTACTATCTGATCGAAGTAAACCCCCGTGTATCCCGTTCCTCCGCTCTGGCTTCCAAGGCTTCCGGCTATCCCATTGCCAGAGTAACAGCAAAAATTGCGGTCGGCATGACACTGGATGAAATCAAACTGGGTGAAACAACAGCAAACTACGAACCCGCTCTGGACTATATCGTAGCGAAAATGCCCCGTTTCCCCTTCGATAAATTTGCAACAGCAGCAAACACACTGTCCACACAGATGAAAGCGACAGGTGAGGTTATGGGCATCGGCAGAACACTGGAAGAATGTCTGCTGAAATCCGTACGCTCTCTGGAAATCGGTGTAAGCCACCTTCATATGGCAAAATTCGATGAAATGCCCAATGAAGAAATGCTGGCATATATCGCAACCAGCCCCGATGACCGTATTTATGCCATCGCACAGCTGATCCGAAACGGTGTATCTCTGGATGAGATCTTCGATGCAACAAAGATCACCATGTATTTCCTGGAATCCTTCAAAAAGATCGTGGATTACGAAACCGTTCTGGCTGAAAACATCGGCAACAGAGAAATCCTCTTCGGTGCGAAGAAAATGGGCATCTCCGATAAATTCATCGGCAAGCTGTGGGGCTGGGATGAGGTGGCAGTATTCAATCTGAGAAAGGAAATGAACCTGTTCCCCGTATATAAAATGATTGAAACCAGCGGCTGCGGCGGCTATATCCCCTACTTCTACTCCACCTACGAAGAGGTAAACGATTCCAGACTGAGCGATAAGAAAAAAATCATCGTTCTGGGCTCCGGTCCCATCCGTATCGGTCAGGGTGTTGAATTTGACTACTCCACCGTTCATGCTGTAACGACCATCAAGGAATACGGCTATGAATCCATCATCATCAACAATAACCCCGAAACCGTTTCCACAGACTACACCACCAGTGATAAGCTGTATTTCGAGCCTCTGACTGTAGAAGACGTTATGAATGTGGTAGAACTGGAACAGCCTCTGGGTATCATCGCCTCTCTGGGCGGTCAGACTGCCATCAATCTGGCTGAGCCTCTGATGAAACGCGGTGTGAAGATCATCGGTACCGATGTGGAAGCCATCGAAAAAGCAGAAAACAGAGATTCCTTTGAACATATCATGACTGAGCTGGGCATTCCTCAGCCTAAGGGTCAGGCAGTAACAAATATTGAAGCAGGCGTAAAAGCAGCAGAAGAGATCGGTTATCCTGTTCTGGTTCGCCCCTCCTATGTTCTGGGCGGCCGTGCAATGCAGATCGTTGCCAGTGAAGATCAGCTGAGAACCTATCTGAAAACAGCCGTTGCCATCAATGAAGATCAGCCTGTACTGGTTGACAAATATATTCAGGGCAAAGAGCTGGAGGTTGACGCAGTCTGCGACGGTATTGATGTATTCGTGCCCGGTATCATGGAACACGTAGAAAGAACAGGCGTACACTCCGGTGACTCCATCTCCGTATACCCTACCTTCTCCGTTTCCAACAAGGCAAAAGGCAAAATTCTGGAATACACAAAGAAACTGGGTCTGGGCATCGGTATCATTGGTCTGTTCAACATTCAGTTCATTGTTGATTCCAAAGATGATGTATATGTAATCGAAGTAAATCCCCGTTCCTCCAGAACAGTACCCTTCCTGTCCAAGGCAACAGGCTACTCTCTGGCAGATATCGCTACACTGGCGATCCTGGGCAAATCCCTGAAGGAACAGGGTATCTTCACACTGTATCCCGATGAAAAACAGAGATGGTATGTAAAGGTTCCTGCCTTCTCCTTCTCCAAGCTGCACGGCATGGACACCTACCTCTCCCCCGAAATGAAATCCACCGGTGAAGCCATCGGTTACGATAATAAGCTGAACAGAGCATTGTGGAAAGCACTGCAGGCATCCGGCATGAATATCCAGAACTACGGTACGGTTCTGGCCACCATCGCAGATAAGGATAAAGAAGAAGCACTGCCTCTGATCCGCCGCTTCTATCAGCTGGGCTTCAATATTGAAGCAACAAAGGGTACTGCAGATTTCCTGAAGGAACACGGCATCCGTACCCGTACAAAGAAAAAAGTTTCCGACGGCAGCGAAGAGATCTTCGATTCCATCCGTCAGGGCTATGTAAGCTATGTTATCAATACAAGAGATATCAATTCCACCGCAGCAAGCGGCAGCGACGGTCAGACCATCCGTCAGTGTGCAGTAGAAAACAACGTAACTGTATTTACAGCACTGGATACGGTTCGTGTTCTGCTGGATGTACTGGAAGAAACAACACTGGGTATCTCTACAATCGACGCGTAAGGCGCTGAGCGCCTAACTCGAAATGGAATTTCGAGTTGAAAGACAGAAGAATAAACAGATGCGTGCCTGTGTTAGGAACTGCAATCAGCAGCCCAAAGGGCTGGTTTGTGCAGCAAACTTCCACAGGCGACACACTGTTTTCCTCGGCAGAAATAAATTCCGCCTGCGGATTTTATTCAGGAAACGCTTCGTTTCCCGAACCCTTCCGCGGCAAAACAGTTAGGAGAATGAATATGAAACAATCTCTCTTTACAATTGTAAGCAATGAAAAACTGACGGACAGCG
>JAUNCB010000270.1 GCA_030526765.1 Bacillota bacterium | reverse complement strand
GGTTTTCGGGTATGCTCTATAGCTTAACAACGGCACTGCAATAAACAGCAGCATCGCAGAAAGAAGGAAGCAAAAGACTGCATAATATAGCCTGCTCTTCATATGAATTACCACCCTCGGACATTCTGCTGGATAATACGGGTAATCACGCCGTTCGCAATCACATTCGTTTCATCCAGATGCGTTACGGTAAGTGTTACTCTATCGCCTTTCCCCGGCATCCTATGATCCTTACAGGTATGGGCAATGGCGTTCACTCCCATATCCAGACGGACAAAAACCACGCCTTTATGTATATCTGTGATTTTTCCCGCATAGCTGCCCTGTACCTTGCATTCCTTCAATTTTTCTATCAGGTCATTCTTCAGCAGGCTTTTCACCTCGGCAGAAACCGAAACATCCATTGTTTCATCGTTCCGTTTTATCTCTGTTACAACCGCAAGGATCCTATCCCCTACGTTATACCGCTCTCTGGCATCGCCCAGCCAGTCCCATGCAAGATTTTTCGCCGCAACGGAGCATTCTGCGCCGAAAATATCCAGGCGGATCGCTTTTTCCCCGACAGCGATCACTCTCGTCTGCAGAACATCGCCTGCTTTGATCCGGCACACGCCGTCCTCGTTCGGGAAATAAAACTTCCTGCGCTTGGCTTTCATCGCGAGCCTACGACTTGCTACAACGCTGCGTTCCTCGTTATCCAGCGCGATAATCGCAAAATCCAACTCACAGCCGATCATGCTATTGACGATACGGATCTGTCGCCCTCTCATATCCCCGTACCCGTTTTGCTCTTCCAGTTTCAATGCCATTTCATTGATCGGGATAACAATACGATGTCCCTTATAGTATGCAATAACAACCCCGCCGGCGTCCGTTGCTTCGTATCCGCTTAATGCTGCAGCAAGCACGCGTTTCGCGCGATATGCGTTCTGCAGTTCATGCCAGACGATGTCCTCCTTGCTCTCTGCAAGATCGATACTATCATTTGCGTCTATCGTCAGCACAGGCTGCATGGATTCCCAGTTTTTATCAAATTCAGTCGCCATTTTCATTCGCCTCCTTACTCATCAGTTCAAATTTAGTGATCTCTACAGGTTCTTTCTTCTGTTGTTCTTTCTTCGGCGGTACATTTTTCACCACATTTTTCACGCTTTTTACCACGTTTTCTGTTTTCCCTTGACTTTTCCGCCATTCCGGTATATACGCCACTGCTTTTCGTTTTTTCAGCCTTTTACTCTCCGGGTGCTTTGTATAGTCAAATTTCTTGACCCGAAATACATTTTTCGTTCTAAGGATGATCAATGCCTCATCCATGGGAATGCCCATGACCTCGTTCGGGTTCATTAAGCCCCTGGGCTGATCGGAATTGGTCTCCTTATACTCCGGGGTGAAATTAGAGAACCGCCATGCGTATAAATCCCGCGATTCATTGATCGCTTCCACTGTTGTCAAGCCTGAGCGGTCCGACAGGAATTTTGCGGTCAATGGATCATTACAGCCCAATGCTATCTGCGAATCACAATTCCCCAGTATTTCCAGCCATTCATTATGCGGGTATCGGTTCTCCAGCTGTGCCAGACTTTGGAATATGACCGATATCCGAATATTCCTGCTGCGGACTGTAGAAATCTTCATTTTAAAATCGGGTATCTTCCCTATTTGTGTGAACTCATCCAGAATAAAGTTCGCACCGAGCGGTAATGCGCGTTCCTCTGTCTTATCATCCGCAGACCGAACCAGCTCCACAAATAATGCGGAAAAAAACAAAGAGGACAGGAACCGAAAGGTACTGTCCTGATCGCTCATAATGACAAAATACGCACATTTTTCCCAGCCCATTCGTGAAAACACAAAATCATCCGCTTCTGTGATATCACAAATCTTCTGGCTCTGGAACACCTGCAGCCTTGTGCCAAGGCCTGCCATCATATCCGACCGTACCTTTGCATCAGACTTGCGGTATATATGAAAGGGCTTTTTCGCAGGGTGCCCCTTCGGCAGTATACCAAACAGGCTTTCCAGCTCCTGATCCGTGCGTTCCAGTATCATCTCATAAACGGTGCCCATATTTCGGTCTTCCGGATTCTTCTCCAGGTCCACATATAGGATCAGCGCCTTCAGAAGATTCGTCTCGCCTCTGTTCCAGAAACCGTTTCCCGCCTCATCGCCTGTATTGGTGAATATGATCTCAACACAGATCTGGGCTAAAATCTCATCCCCATGCACCATACTCAGACAGTTCCATCGGTCGCTGCATTCCGGGTGCACCAGATTAAAGACCCGTACTTTATACCCTTTCTCCTCGAGATAAAGGGACATATCTTCGTATAACTCCGCTTTTGGATCGGTCATAACAAGGCATTCGCCCCGCGCCACCGCCTGAAAGATCATGTTCCGCACAAAAGCCCTTGATTTCATGCTCCCTGATGCACCATAAACCGCAATATGCTTATTCATAAAGGAGTCCTCCGGAACACTGATAATATTCCGACCTTTTGACCCAAGG
>JAUNCB010000269.1 GCA_030526765.1 Bacillota bacterium | reverse complement strand
GGTTCTCGAACTGTCCCTTCCCTCGGTGGGTGTCGTTGGGAAAGGAGAAACTGCGTTTCAACATTCCCAACGACAGACCCCCTGCGCGGGACAGAACAGGATACAGGCAAAAAAAGGGCGGCAGTTGTTATGCCGTCCTTCGTTGTGTTATCAGTCAGTTTCTTTTAGTAATTCATCATAGGAGGTTTCCAATATATCACGGATTCCTTTTAGTTGGGAGGCGTAGATATGCTGAATGCCTCGTTCTATTTTTACAAGAGATTCTCTGGTTATATCAATGCCCTGTAATTGGAGCAGACTAACAAGCTCTGTTTGACCGATCCCTTTTGCTTTACGAATGGTACGAATGTTTTTTCCGATTTGAATAGAAGGTGTCTGTTTGATTTTGGAATCCATAATATTCCTCCTAGAGTGGACTGAAATTGGTTCTTTTTCTTTATTTTAGAAAGAGGCTATGTTATAATGGGACTAATACGGGTCCATATTTAGGGGGGGTTATTATGTCGGATTTTGGGGAGAACTTAAAAAAGCTGCGAAAGCAGAAGGGGTATTCACAGGTTCGACTGGCAAAGGAGCTGCATTATGGCAGCACAGCCATAGCCAATTATGAAAGCGGCAGAAATGAACCTTCCTTTGCGGTGCTGATTCGCTTGGCAGAGCTTCTGGATGTGACGGTGGACGAGCTGATCGGTGTGGAGGAAACAACGGAAGAGGCGGCACTGCTCGCTGCATTTAAAAAACTGGATGAGGAAAACAAAAAGCGGGTATTAGACCTGATACAAGCCCTTCAAGCATAAGCGAGAGGGGCTTTTTGATTGGGCGGTGCGGTGAAAGGGGAATTCGACTGAGAAAATGGGGTTTTCTTTGTATTTCCTTTGATTCTCCAATCAGCTTGTGCTATAATATACAATTAGCATAGGGATACCCATTTTTCGGTTTCCTATGCGGAAAAGAAGGATTTTCTGAAGCAGAGGTGTTTTTATGAAGGGCTATTTTATTTCCGTGGAGGGCGGCGACGGCAGCGGTAAATCCACGCAGATCAGAAATATTGAAGCGTATCTGAGGGAACGGGGCAAAGAGGTGCTCCTGACCAGAGAGCCCGGCGGCACGCCTGTAGCGGAAAAAATCAGAGAGCTGATCCTTGATCCTGCCAATACAGCGCTGACGGGCAGAGCGGAGATGCTGCTTTATGCGGCAAGCCGTGCTCAGCATGTGGAGGAAAAGATCCTGCCTGCACTGGAGGCGGGAAAGGTCGTTCTTTCCGACCGCTTTACGGATTCCAGCATTGCATATCAGGCGTATGGCAGAGGCTTGGGGGATATGGTGGCGGAGGTGAACCGCATTGCAACAGGCGGCAAGGCTCCCGATCTGACTATTTTTCTGAATATTACCCCTGCGGCAGGGATCGCCCGAAAGAATCAGCAGGACGGGCATGTGCTGGATCGTCTGGAGCTGGAGCAGGCAGCCTTCCATGAAAAGGTTTATGCAGGCTATCTTGCACTGGCGAAGGAAAGCGGCGGGCGCATAGCAGATATTGATGCGGACAGACCCGCAGAGGAAGTTTTTGTCGATATTCGGGCACAGCTGGACAGACTATTTGGCTTTTAAGCGTATGATAAAGGAGGATCTCTTATGAAATTGATTATTGCGATCATTCAGGATGAAGATGCCCATGAAGTGATCTCCCATCTGAACGATGCGAAATTTCAGGTAACAAGATTATCCACAAAGGGTGGGTTTCTGCGTTCCGGCAACACCACGATCATGACAGGTGTGGAAAAGGAACGGCTGGAGGAAGCTCTGAAAATTATTGAGGAAAACAGTAAGGCACGCACCCAGTATGCCACATTGCCCTCCTCCTGCGGCGCAATGCATGGATTTATCCTTGCGCCCATTGAGGTAAAGGTCGGCGGGGCAACGGTGTTTGTGCTGGATGTGGAGCAGTTCCACAAATTCTGATGACTGAAAAAGGAACGGAAAACGACAGGAAGAAAGGAGCAGGGAGATTTTGTATACATTTCAGGAGATCCGGGGAAATGCTTCTCTGGTAAACCAACTGAAAACAGCGGCGAAAAGCGGCAGAGTTTCCCATGCATATCTTTTTATCGGCGGTGCAGGGGCGGGAAAAAGGCTGATTGCCAATACCTTTGCCAAAGCACTGCAATGCGAAGGAGAAGGAGAAAAGCCCTGCGGGCATTGTAAAAGCTGCCTTTCCTTCGATCATAAAAATCATCCTGATATCATTTATTTTCAGGCGCTGGAAAAACCGCCCAATTACAGGATCGATGATGTCAGAAAACAGATCATGGAAACGGTGGATCTGAAGCCGTTTCAATATGATAAAAAAATATATATCATTGAAAAGGCGGATACTTTGAACGTACAGAGCCAGAATGCGCTGCTGAAAACACTGGAGGAGCCGCCTGCCCATGCTGTGTTCCTCCTTCTGGCGGAACGGGCAGAGGGTTTTCTGCCCACCATCCTCTCCCGTGTGGTGACGATGAAGCTG
>JAUNCB010000023.1 GCA_030526765.1 Bacillota bacterium | reverse complement strand
CCCTGTTCTGTGATGATCATACACTGTCCTTCCGCAACAGCGATGATGGAACCGTTTGTGATGATATCGGGATCGCCCTTTGTATTGCTGGAGCGTCCGGACTGTTTTTTCTTACCTCTCATGATCAGTACATCTGCCGGCATGGAATCACAGGTAAAGAAATCCTTCCACTGATCCGCCATAACGCCGCCTGCAGAGCCTAATGCCGCCTTAATTAATCCCATAATGTTCCTCCTTCCGAAGCCTTACGCTTCAAATCCCCTTTGTCATCTTTCAAAAATGCTTCCGCATTTTATTCCTCTCTTTTAATATAACCTATTCTGTAGGATTTCGCAATATTTTTGTCTTTTTCTGAAAAACATTTGTACTTTTCTTTTTATGTATCCCTCTCCATTTTTCTGAACCCTCATAAAAAAAGAGAACTGCTTCGCAGTTCCCTTCTGTTCTGGTTTATTTTACTTATTTCGGCTCTCTGCCCTCTTCAAATACCCGTACCATTTCTCTGGTCAGACTGATGCCGTCATCCTGCGCAGGCAGTGCATTTCTCGGATAGAATTCTGCCATGGCAAGCTCCTCCTGATCCAGCGTGATGGTTTCATCCTCCCCATCCAGATCACAGTAGTAGCCCAGCAGAAGACCGCCGGTCACACCCCAGGGCTGGGTTTTGTAATAACGGATATTTTTCACCTTCAGACCAACCTCCTCCATGACCTCACGGCTTACGGTCTCCTCCACGGTTTCCCCGATCTCCGTAAAGCCTGCGATCATGCCGTAGCGGGTATAGTTTCTGTTGGCATATTTGCTCAGAAGCAGCTTATCCCCATGGGTCACCCCAACGATCACCGAGGGGGCGATCTTCGGAAAGATCATATTGCCGCATTTCGGACAGCGCATCATACGCTCCTTCCCGTCATGCTCGGTTTTTTCTCCGCATCTGCCGCAAAAGCGGTTGTTTCTGTACCAGTCAAACAGATGCCATGCCGTCATGATGCCGAAGCAGATATTCTTGGATGCCATCTGCCGCAGGCTCACTGTGCTTTCATAGGCATAGGAGGGGTCTGCCGTTTCTCCGCCTTCGCCCCACCAGATGAAATAATTCACATCCTGCAGACGAAACACATACTGTGTGCGGTTTTCATTCCAGTTTTCCCAGTGATTTACCTCTGCCCAGGAGAGCACCTCCCGATAGGTGGGCAGGCGCAGTGTGCCGTCCTCTCCTCTGTTCACCAGCGCCATATTCCCCCGAAAGCAGACCACCGTATCTCCATCGGCAGGATAGATCTGCTGAAATTCATTCTCCAATCTGCCGTAATCCAGATCCTGCAGCATTTTTCCTTCTTCCCTTCCTCAAAATTTCATGTATCTCAAAGTTTCACTGTTTCAAAGCCGTTCTTACCCAGCACCTTTACCGAAGCATAGCCCAGTTCCTTTAGCAGCTGCACCGACTCCGAAAAGCGGAAGCCCAGAGAAGCACCGTCATGGCTGTCGCTGGAGAGGATGATCTCTCCGCCCCGCTCCTTCCAGTCCTTCAGAAGCTGTACCGAGGGATATGCCTCTGTACGGAAGCCCCGATACATCCCGCCCGTATTGATCTCCATGGGTCTGCCTGTTTTCGCCAGGGCATCCAGTGCATCCAGTGCCGCCTTGCGGTAGCGGGGGTGCATGGGATCAAAAAAGCGGTTGCCCTCGTTGAATTTTGTTACCAGATCAAAATGCCCGATGAAGGTGGCATTGGTTTTTTCCACCACCGCCGCCTCCATGGCAAAGAAACGCTCGATGAGGGCATAGGGGTCTCCGCCGAAGCCCTCCCGAATGGCTGCCTCCAGCACCGCAGGGCTTTCATCCACACAGTAATACGCTCCGTCCTTTTCCACATAATGCACAGAGCCGATGACATAATCATAGCCCTCTGTGGAAACAGAGGAGCAATAATCCTGCTCGATGCCGCAGAGGATCTCGATCTGATCCCCATACTGCTCCGCCATTTTTCTGACCTCCGCCGTATACTGCGCCGTTCGTTCCATGCTCATGCACCAGATATCCTGATCCTCGGGACGGAAATCATTGAATACATGACCGGAAAAGCCCAGACGAACAAATCCCTTATCCAGCGCCGCCTGTATCATGCTTTCCACGGATTCCTTCCCGTCACAGTAGGTGGTATGGGTATGAAAATTCATTTTCGGGTAGCTCATTTTGTCATCTTCTCCTGTTTTACCTTATGGTCGATCACATGTCTGCCTGCCAGCTCCTTACGGATATCCTCCAGAGAAATGCCCTGTTCCACCATCATCACCATCACATGATAAGCAAGGTCTGCGATCTCATAAATGGTTTCCGCCCGATCCTCTGCCTTGGAGGCAATGATGACCTCCGTACATTCCTCGCCGATCTTCTTCAGGATCTTATCAATGCCCTTTTCAAAGAGGTATGTGGTATAGGAGCCCTCGGGCATATTTTTCTTTCTGCCCTCCAGCATTTCATAGAGCCCGTCCAGAGAGAACTGAGGATACGCAGGATTCAGATACACCACATCGTTGAAGCAGGATTCTGTGCCCAGATGACAGGCAGGCCCCTCCTTCACCACTTCTACCGTTAATGCATCCCGATCACAGTCTGCCACGATGGAAACGATATGCTGTACATTGCCGCTGGTGTCACCCTTTCTCCAGAGCTCCTGTCTGGAGCGGGACCAGAAGCAGGTTCTGCCCTCCTCCATGCTGATGGCAAGGCTTTCCCGATTCATATATGCCACAGTCAGCACTTTTTTGCTGTAGGTATCCACAACGACTGCGGGGATCAGCCCCTTTTCGTCAAATTTCAAATCTTCAATCTTAAGCATATTTCGCACTCCTTTATTGCTTACGAACAATAATGCCTTCCTGATCCAGTGTTTCCTTCAGGTCGGAAATCTTCACTTCCCCGAAATGGAAGATGGAAGCCGCCAGTCCTGCATCCATGGCAGGGATCTCCCGGAACAGTGTCACAAAATCCTGAATGGAGCCTGCACCGCCGGAGGCAATGACAGGCACCTGCACCAGATCGCATACCTGCTTCAGCAGTTCAAGGTCAAAGCCCTCCTTCACACCATCGGTATCGATGCTGTTGACAACCACCTCGCCTGCGCCCATATCCACACAGCGTTTGATCCAGCTTAAGGCCTCCATGCCCGTATTTTCTCTGCCGCCCTTGGCAAACACCATAAATGTACCGTCTACCCGTTTCACATCCACGGAAAGCACCACGCACTGATCGCCGTATTTCTGCGCCGCTTCCCGAATCAGCTCGGGATTGCGGATGACACCGCTGTTTACACTGACCTTATCCGCACCGCATTTCAGCACACGGTCAAAGTCCTCCAGTGTATTGATGCCGCCGCCCACAGTCAGAGGGATAAAGATATTCTGTGCCACCTCTGTCAGAATGTCTGTGAACAGGGCTCTGCCCTCTGCCGATGCGGTGATATCATAAAATACCAGTTCATCGGCACCGCAGTCGCTGTAATATTTTCCCAGCTCCACAGGAGAGGATACATCGGAAAGCCCTTCAAATTTTACGCCCTTTACCACCCTGCCGTCCTTTACATCCAGACAGGGAATGATCCGTTTGGTAATCATTTTTCGCCCTCCTTTGTCAATGCCACTGCCGCCTGCAGATCAATATTTCCCGTATACAGAGCCTTGCCCAGAATGGCACCGTAAAGCCCCATATCCGCCAGTTTTTTTACATCCTCCAGTGTGGTTACGCCGCCGGAGGCAACGATATCCACAGAAAATGCCTTGGACAGCTCCTGATACAGCTCCAGATTGGTGCCGCTCAGCAGACCGTCCTTGGAAATATCCGTACAGATGATGGTTTTCACACCGATTTTCTGAAGCTTTTCACAGAAGGCAAAGCAGCTTTCCTGTGAAACCTCCGTCCAGCCCTTGATGGCAACCATGCCATCCTTGATATCTACACCAACAGCAATTTTTTCGCCGTATTTTTCTACCATTTCCTCCAGAAAGGCAGGGTTCTGCACCGCTGCTGTGCCAAGGATCACCCGAAATACTCCTGCATCCAGATACTTTCGGATCACTTCCTCGGAGCGGATGCCGCCGCCCACCTCCACCAGCAGACCGCCCGTTTCCACGATATGCCGAATGGTTTCCAGATTGGGGGTGCCGCCGTCCTTTGCCCCCTCCAGATCCACCACATGGAGATATTTTGCCCCTGCCGCCGCAAAGGATTTTGCCACGGAAGCGGGGTCTTCGCTATAAACGGTTTTCTGTGCATAATCGCCCTTTACCAGACGCACCGCACAGCCGCCGATCAGATCGATCGCAGGAAATAATTCCATACAGACTACCTCCTTATAATTCACAGAATGCCTTCAGAATCTTCAGACCCACTTCGCCGCTTTTTTCGGGATGGAACTGGGTGCCGTATACATTGCCGTTTTCCACAGATGCCGTCAGCATAGCGCCGTATTCGGCTCTGGAGGACACAAAGTCATCACAGTCCACACCTGCATAGGAATGCACGAAATAAACATGATCCCCCTCCTCGATATAACGGAAAAGTTTGGAAGGCTCCTTATCCTTCGGGAAAACAAGAGCGTTCCAGCCGATATGGGGCACCTTCAGACCTGCACCGATCATGGGCGCAATGGGCTTCACACTGCCCTTGATGAGCCCCAGACCCTCATGCTCGCCGTATTCATAATTCTTTTCCAGAAGCATCTGCATTCCAAGGCAGATCCCCAGCAGGGGCTTGCCCTTTGCCGCTTCCTCCAGCACCACCGCTTCCATGCCGCTCTTTCTCAGCTTTGCAATGGCATCCGCAAAGGCACCAACGCCTGGCAGGATGATGCGGTCTGCCGCTCTGATTTCTTCTATATCATTTGTCACCTTTGCCTCAGCCCCGATAAATTTCAGAGAGCTTTGCAGGGAAAACAAATTGCCTACACCGTAATCAATGATTGCAATCATTTATAATACCCCCTTTGTGGAAGGAATCTCGTCCTGATATGCCTCCTGCACACGGACTGCCTTTGCCAGCGCACGGGCTGCTGCCTTAAAGGTACCCTCGATGATGTGGTGAGAATTTCTGCCCCGCATCTGCATCAGATGCAGATTCATTTTTGCATTACGAACAAAGGCGATAAAGAATTCCTCCACCAGTTCCGTATCGAAGGTGCCCACCTTTTCTGTGGGGATCTCCAGTCCGTATTCCAGATGGCTTCTGCCCCCCAGATCCACCGCAGCCAGAATAAGGGCTTCATCCATGGGGAGCGTAATATCGCCATAGCGGGTGATGCCGCGGCTGTCGCCCAGTGCTTCCGCAAAGGCCATTCCAAGACAGATACCGATATCCTCTGTGGAATGGTGGTCATCCACCTCAATATCCCCCTTGCAGGTCACCTCCAGATCGAATCTGCCATGCTTTGCAAACAGGGTCAGCATATGATCCAGAAAGCCTACCCCTGTATTGATGCTGCTTTCGCCGCTGCCGTCCAGACAAAGGGACAGGAAGATATCCGTTTCAGCGGTCTTTCTTCTGATTTCACTCGTTCTCATATTTGTCCCCTTTCTGCTCTGCGATGATTTCTTCTAATTTATCAAACAGAACGTTCATCTGCTCCGGTGTGCCGATGGTGATGCGGACATAATCCTCGATTTTCCGCTTGCCCCAGAAGCGTACCAGAACGCCTTTTTTCTTTAATTCTTCATAAATGACTTTTCCGCTGATGGAATTGCTTTTTGCAAAGATAAAATTCGCCTTGGAATCCAGCACCGTAAAATCCAGTTCTCTCAGTCTTGCCGTTGTACTCTCTCTGGTTTCGGCAATTTTCTTTGCATTTTCCACATAATATTCATTGCTGTCGATGGCTGCCTCTCCTGCCGCCAGTGTCAGACGGTTGATATTATAGGGATTGGTGGAATATTTGATTTTTTCCAGATCCTCGATGATCTCTGCATCGGCAATGGCAAAGCCCAGCCTTGCCCCCGCCATGGAGCGGGATTTGGAGAAGGTCTGCACCACCAGCAGATTATCGTATTTTCTGATCAGATCCACACAGCTTGTGCCGCCGAAATCAATATAAGCCTCATCGATGATAACAATATGATCCGAATTGGATCTCAGGATCTCCTCGATTTCCGCAAGGGAGATCTCCATACCCGTAGGGGCATTGGGATTGGCAATGACCACCATTCTGCCGATGCCACAGTAATCCCGATAATCCACACTGAAATCCTCCTGCAGAGGAATGACCTGACTGTCCACATGATAAAGATCGGCATAAACGGGATAGAAACCGTAGCTGATCTCGGGATATGCCGCTCCCCGTTCTCCGTCACAGAATGCCATAAAGGCAAAATTGAGAATGTCATCGGAGCCGTTGGAGAGGAATACATTCTTCGCCTCCACACCATAGAGTGCCGCCAGCTTTTCCTTCAGCGCCTTTCCTGTAGGGTCGGGATACAGGTTCAGCTTTTCCGCCTCTGCCTGAGAAACCGCCGCCAGCACTGCGGGAGAAGGCGGATAGGGAGATTCGTTTGTATTCAGTTTCACATACACCTGATCCTGCGGCTGTTCGCCGGGGGTATATGCTTCCAGTCCCGCAAAACGGGGACTCATAAATCTGCTCATTGGATTACCCCCTTATCCGTTCTGACCATTGCGGAGCGGGCATGGGCCTCCAGCCCTTCCCTTCTGGCAAAGAAGCCGATCTTTTCCGCTTCTGCTGCCAGTGCATCCTGTGTATAGTATGTAAAAGAAGATTTCTTGATAAAATCATCCACCCCCAGAGGACTGGAGAAGCGGGCTGTGCCGCTGGTGGGCAGGGTATGATTGGGCCCTGCAAAATAATCGCCCAGAGCCTCCGGCGCATTTCTGCCCAGGAAGATGGAGCCTGCATGGCGGATATCCGCCAGATATTTAAAGGGATCATCCACGCAGACCTCCAGATGCTCCGGCGCGATTTCATTGGAAACCTCGATCGCCTGTGCAATCGTATCTACGATAATGATCTTCCCGTTCTGATCAATGGATGCTCTGGCAATTTCCGCTCTGGGCAGCAGCGGGATCTGCCGTTCCAGCTCCTTGGAAACCGCCTGTGCCAGTGCTTCGCTTTCCGTTACCAGAACAGCCGAAGCCATTTTATCATGCTCCGCCTGAGAAAGCAGATCTGCCGCCACAACAGCCGCATCGGATGCACCGTCTGCGATCACCAGAATTTCACTGGGGCCTGCGATCATATCAATGGAAACCTGTCCGAAAACCTGTTTCTTCGCTTCTGCAACAAAGGCATTGCCGGGGCCTACGATCTTATCCACTCTGGGTACGGATTCTGTGCCATACGCCAGTGCTGCCACCGCCTGTGCGCCGCCGATCTTAAAGATACGATCCACACCTGCCACCTCTGCCGCTGCGATGATATCTGCGTTCAGTCTGCCGCCCTTGGCAGGGGTCACCATGCAGACCTCCTTTACTCCTGCGATTTTTGCAGGGATACAGTCCATCAGCACTGTGGAGGGATAGCTGGCTGTGCCGCCGGGGACATACAGCCCCACTCTGTCCAGCGGAATGATCTTCTGTCCCAGAACCACACCGGGGCGTTCTGTGATGACAAAATCCGTCCGCTTCTGTTTTTCGTGGAAAGAACGGATATGATCTGCCGCTTCCCTGAGGATCTCCATAAATTCCGCATCCACCTCAGCCAGTGCCGCTGTTCTCTCCTCTTGGGAAACCTCCAGCACCTCTGCCGCCGCACCGTCGAATTTTTCGCAGTAGGCCTTCAATGCCCGATCGCCGTTTTTCCGCACATCGGCAATGATCTCCGCCACCACATCGGCAACGGTGGATTTTTCTTCTTCTCTTGCGAAGATCTCATCTATTGTAATGTCTTTGTAAGCATATATTTTGATCATGCTTCCACACCTCATCTGTTTTACAAATCAATTTTCATATAAATGGTGGTATCAAGGGGGCTGTCATTATAGCTGGGAATTTCATAAAACCCCTTTTTTCGGTACATTCGGATGGCACTTTCCAGAAAAGGCAGCGTATCCAGCAGCATTGCCGTATAGCCAATTTCCTTTGCATCCTTCAGAACGACCTCCAGCAGCCTTTCCCCCATCTTTTTCCCGCGAAACTGAGGACGGACATACATCCGCTTCAGCTCGCAGCGGCCTTCCTCATCCAGTTTTTTGAGCCCCACACAGCCTGCCAGCTGATCTTCATAATAAGCCAGATACAGCCTGCCCTCGGGCATACCGTATTTGGATGCAGGGTTTTTCAGCTCCTTATCATATTTCTGAAGCTTCAGATATTCCGCAAATGCCCGATCCCCTGCGATCAGCATATCTGTATATTCTTTAAACAGCTCGCCTACTTCATCGGGTCTGTCATAGGCATAAACCAATTTCAGATTGTCCATTTTATCTTTCGTTCTCCTTAGCTTTATTTTTCGATATTCTGTGCGATCAGCTCACACATTTCCCGAATCCGTTCATTGTTGAATTTATAGCCTGCCTTATTGGCAATGAATCTTGCACTGATGGGAACAATGACTTCCTTCACTTCCAGATTGTTTTCCTTCAGCGTCGTTCCTGTTTCCACGATATCCACAATGACATCGCTCATTTTCAGAATGGGTGCGATCTCAATGGAGCCGTGAAGCTCGATGATATCGATCTCTCTGGACTGCTTTCTGTAATACTCTCTGGCAATGTTCACAAACTTGGTGGCTACTCTGAGGGTATGCTCCGAATCGGGTCTTTCTCCCTTCACCCCTGCAACACACATCCGACATTTGCCCATGCCAAGATCCAGAAGCTCATACACATCGGAGGACTGCTCCAGCAGGATATCCTTCCCGACAACGCCCACATCCGCTGCGCCTCTTTCCACATAAACCGCCACATCGGAGGGCTTCACCCAGAAATAACGCACACCGTTTTCCTCGTTTTCAAAAATCAGCTTTCTGCCGCCTTCATGGATGGCGGGGCAGCCATAGCCGATCTGTTCAAAAATATCATATGCTTTTTCGCCCAGTCTGCCCTTCGGCAGTGCGATATTAATCCAGTTCCGCAACGATCTCAAGCCCCCTGTCCTTCATGCAAAGCAGTTGTTTATATTTCACATTGCCTGTGTTCTTTTTCTGTACCAGTACACTCTGTCCGTTATCGGTGAGCATCTGGGCTGCCTTTGCCAGTGCCGCCGTATCCACACCCTCTTCATAAAGCAGGAGGGTATCCACATCATATTCCCGTTCCGCTGTTTCAAAGCGTTCCAGAAGATCCAGATAAACGGCAAAGCCGATGGCATCGGCATCCTTCCCCATTTTCTGCAGGAGATTATCGTATCTGCCGCCGCTGAGGATCCCGCTGGGCACTCCCTGAATGAAGCCCTGGAAAATGATGCCTGTATAATAGTCCATATCGTTGACAATGGAGAAATCCAGATTGACATTCTTTTCGTGTCCGCCGATCTTCAGACAATGAAGGATATTTTCCAGTTCCTCCACCGCCTGCTCCATTTTTTCATTGCAGCAAAGCGCTTTTGCCTGCTCCAGTGTACCTTCCAGACTGCCGTAAAGAGCAGAAAGTGCCTCCAGTCTGCCGATCATTTCCTCAGAAACTCCTGCATCTGCGCAGATGCTGCGAATGCCGTGGGTATTCTTTTCGCTGATGCAGGAAAGGACTGCCTTCTGCTTTGCATAGGGCAGAGAGATCTCCTCCATCAGCCCTGCCACAAAGCCCATGTGGGAAAGATCCATGATATACTGCTCGCTGATGGCCTG
>JAUNCB010000268.1 GCA_030526765.1 Bacillota bacterium | reverse complement strand
AAGAGCTGGACGGCAGCTTCAGCGAGGAAGACCTTCTCAGAAACATGGGGCTTTCCGAGGAAGAAATCCAGCGTATGTTTCGGGAAAGACTGCAGGAGCAGCACGAACAGCACAACGGCGGTTCCAAATGGATCGGCACCAGGGGTGCTTCTCCCTTCGGCAACAACGGCGAGATCAATAAGGGCATCCGTGTGGGCGGTGTCAGCCAGAAGCGCAGCGCCTTTCAGGTGGCAGGGGACAGAAAGTTCCGTGATTTCCGAGAGGATAATGTGCTGGATACCCGCCAGTTTCAGATGGCGTTCCGCCGTCTGCGTCAGTTTTCCGCCCGTGCCGATGAAGCCAGATCGGAATTCGACATTGACGGCACCATTCGGGAAACCTGCGATAATGCAGGCAGCCTGAAGGTGGTTTATGATAAACCCAGACGAAACACCGTAAAGGTTCTGCTGCTGATGGACAGCGGCGGCTCCATGGATTATTACAGCCGTATGTGCTCCGCCCTTTTTCAGGCAGTGCGCAATTCCAATCACTTCAAGGATCTGCAGGTGTTTTATTTCCACAACTGCATTTATTCCAAGATCTTCAAGGATCCCCGTATGCGTCCTGCCTCTGCCATCCCCACAGAATGGATTTTGCAGAATATCAGCAGCGAATATAAGGTCATCATCGTGGGCGATGCCCAGATGGACCCCTATGAGCTGATGGAAGGCAGTTGGTACAGCTATGGCGCAAGGGATAAGACCCCCGGCATCGAATGGATGAGACGATTCAAGGAAAAATATCCTCACATCGTATGGCTGAATCCCTCCGAGCGTCCCGCATGGGGCGGCTGGTGGTGCAAAACCTATGATATCCTTGCCAATGAATTCGATATGTACCGTCTGACACTGGACGATCTGAATAAATCTCTGAAAAAACTGATGGTAAACCGATGATAATAAAAAGGGCAATGTCATATTTCTATGACATTGCCCTTTTTTCATTCTCTTAATCAGATAAATTCATCCAGTTTTTCTTTTACTACTGCAGGGGGTACTGCACCGATCACGCCATCCACGGGTACACCGTTTTTGAAGATCACCATATTGGGTACGCTCATGATCTGATATTTCTGCGCCAGATCCATGGATTCATCAATATCCACCTTTACGATCTTTGCTTTGCCTTCATATTCTGCGGAAAGCTGCTCCAGTACGGGACCCATCATACGGCAGGGGCCGCACCAGCTTGCCGCGAAATCCACCAGTACAGGCACTTTGCTTTCTAATACTTCCATCTGGAATTCATTGGATTTGATCTGTTTCATACTCATTTCCTCCTTGTGTATACTCTCTATCTTAACCACTTTGTTGTTTTCTTATGTTTGAATCCAGTATAGCACAGCAGGAATAAAATTGCAATAATCTCTATCAAATAAGAATGATTATTGTAACTCAGTCACAAAAAGATGATTTTTTCTGTATAAAATCCCTTCTGCGGGCAATACTGATGACTGAGGATGTTATTCTCCCCCAAAAAGTCGCAAGACTTTCATAACATTCTTTCTACTTCTTCCCCTTAAAAAAGGACTACAGAAACTTCTGCCGTCAATTTTCTCTTAATATCGCTCAATGTCAATGATCTGAGGCTGATAAGGAAATTTCAGTGCCTTTTCACAGACAAACTGAAAGGTGTCTGTGCTATCGGAAAGATAGAACTGCTTTTTCCCTTCTGCATCCTCCTGATTCAGCTGATTCCGTTCTCCCAGAAAATGCATCACACGCAGTGCCGTTGCCTTGGCAGGATCTACCAGCTTGATTGCATCGCCTACTGTGGTGCCGATGCAGCGCTTCAGCAAAGGATAATGGGTGCAGCCCAACACCAGAGAATCAATGCCCTTTTCCACCAGCTCATCCAGATACCGCTTTGCCGCCTGACGGGAAACCTCGTTATCTGTCCAGCCTTCCTCTGCCAGAGGTACAAACAGGGGGCACGCCTTGGTGAATACCTGCATTTCCCCGTCCTTCTCGCAGATCATTTTTTCATAGGCGCCGGAGCGCACCGTTCCCGGTGTCCCGATCACGCCGATCTTTTTATTTTTCGTAGAAAGCAAAGCTTCCTCCACCCCGGGCACAACCACGCCGAAAATCGGCACGTCAAAGGTATCCCTGAGGGCATCTATGCTGTTGGAAGAAGCGGTGTTGCAGGCAACAATGATCGCCTTCACACCCTTGGACAGCAGAAAGCGTACATTCTGCTTGGAATATTTTGTTACGGCTTCTTTGGACTTTGTACCGTAAGGCACCCTTGCCGTGTCGCCGAAATATACGATATTTTCATGGGGCATGACCTTCATGATCTGCTTTACAACAGTCAGGCCGCCCACCCCGGAATCAAATACACCGATGGGTCTTGTATCCATACTACTCTCCTCACCCTCTGATGCCCGTATCCCGCTCCAGTGCCAACTGTACGAAACGATCCATCAGTTCCTGATTGCTTATGCCCGCCGCTTCCCACAGCATGGGATACATACTGATGGG
>JAUNCB010000267.1 GCA_030526765.1 Bacillota bacterium | reverse complement strand
ATCATAAATTGTATTATCTCTCATATCTGCCTTTTTTTCAAGGCTTTCACCTGTCTTACAGACAAAAAGCCCCCGAAACATCACATTTCGAGAGCTTCCCGTTTTTCTTTGATCCCTTACAGTTTTTTCAGATACTTCACTTCTTTTTCTGTCAGATGGCGGAATTTTCCCTTCTGCAGATCCCCCATCTTCAGTTCCCCTGTTGCCACTCTTTTCAGCTGTGCAACAGGATGATGGATAGCATCACACATTTTACGCACCTGTCGGTTTCTTCCTTCATGAATGATGATCTCCGCTGTGCAGAAGCGTCCATCCTTCTCCTTTTCGAGGATACGGATTTTCGCAGGCTTTGTGCGCACACCGTCGATCACAACACCTCTGCGGAATTTCTGCAAAGCACCTTCATCAGGGATACCGTACAGCTTTGCAATGTATGTTTTATCCACATCATGTTTGGGATGGGTCAGCTTATAGGTCAGATCCCCGTCATTGGTCAGCAGCAGAAGCCCGGAGGTATCATAATCCAGCCTGCCCACAGGAAAAATACGGGCATCCACGCCTTTCACAAGATCCATCACCGCAGGTCTGCCAAACTGTTCCTTCGCTGTTGTCACATAGCCTACAGGCTTGTGCAGCATGATATACACCATTTTTGTATCCTTTGTGCTGATTTTCTGATCCAGATAAGTTACCTCATCCTTTTTCGGATCGATCTTGCAGCCCATTTCCGTTACAATTTCACCATTTACCTTCACTTTACCCTGAGCGATCAGCTCCTCTGCCTTTCTGCGGGAGGCTACCCCTGCATCCGCCAGATATTTCTGCAGTCTTATTTCCATATATATCTCCAATCTTTTCCAAAGTTTTCTTCCGTAACATTGATTGAGAACAGTATACATGAGCTGCAGCGGAAAGTCAAAACTTTCTCCATGAGATCCAGCCCCCTGCCAACCATTCCATCCGTTCCGATAAGGTATAGCCCCGGGCACTCCTTCCCGCCAGAAGGTCTATTTCCGCCAGCGGCTCCGCTCCCAGATAGAGGATCGCCTTTCCCATTTTATCCCCTGCCGCCACAGGTGCTTCCACCTGCTCGGGCAGAACCGCCTCCAGTCGCAGGGATTCTCGTTCCGCTTCCGAAAACAGGGCACAATATCCCTCCCCAAGCACCGTTTCCACCCTTTTCACAGGGGAATCTGCCACCGCCACCTCTCCGAATACCGTTCCCTTCCGTACTGCCTCATAAGGCTGAAACATGGCAAAGCCGTATTCCATCAGTGCCTTTGTATCTGTCCATTTCTTCTCTTTTCCCACTGCACCCCAGCCGCTGCCAAGCACTGCAGAAACCAGCCGCACACCGTCCCGCTCCGCTGCGCCCACAAAGCAATGCCCCGCCCGATTGGTATATCCTGTTTTCACACCGATCGCTCCACGGTATTCTCGCAGAAAGCGGTCTGCATTGGTCACCTCTGTTCTTCGTTTTCCCTTCAGATCTGTAATATCGATCTTCGGCTGGGCAATGATTTCAGCAATCCGTGCCATATCGTAAGCCGCGGAATGATGTACCTCCTCCGTCAGGTGACTGTCCAGCCCATTAGGAGAACCAAAAACAGTATCCTTTGCGCCGAGCTTCCGTGCCTTTTCCGTCATTTTCTGACAGAAAACCTCCGTACTGCCAAAGGTATGCTCCGCCAGTGCCACCGCCGCATCATTATAGGAGCGTAGCATCATAGCGGAAAGCAGATCCCCCACCTTCCACTGTTCCCCCTCCTTTAAATCCATATGCACCTCCGGCTGACGGGCAGCATTTTTGCTTATGGATACGACCTCATCCATCCCGCAATGCTCCAGCACCAGAATTGCTGTCATGATCTTTGCTGTGCTTGCCATTGCCAGAGGCTTTGTTTCTTCCTTGCCCCACAAAAGCCGCCCTGTTTTTCCGTCGATCAGTGCAGCTCCCTGCGCTGCCACCTGCGGTTCTGCCCCAAAAATCACAGATGCAGGCAATAAAAAAAGCAGGAGCATTAAGAATATCCGTTTCATAGGCATTCCTCCTCCTGCTATTTCTATTCTTTTTTTCTGCAGTATATACTTTAAACGGTCAGCTCCGCTCCATTTTCCGTATCTGTCTCTTTTTCCAGCGGCGGCAGCTCACCAATGCTCTTAAACCCAAAATAGCGCAGAAATTCATTGCTCGTGCCAAACAAAATCGGTCTGCCCGTTGTTTCTCTTCTGCCAACCTCACAGATCAGCCGTTTTTCCACCAGCTTTGCAATGACATGATCTGAGCTGACCCCACGGATCTCCTCGATCTGCGCCCTTGTGATCGGCTGCTTATAGGCAACGATAGCAAGGGTTTCCAGAAGAGACTGGGTCAGACCCTGCCGTTGGGGGCTCTTATACATATTGCGGATATATTCAAAGCATTCCGCCGCCGTACACATCTGAAAGGAATCCTCCAGTTCTACAATCCGCAGTCCCCGTTTTTCCTCTTCATATTTATGGGATAACCCCAGAACAATGGCTCTGGTG
>JAUNCB010000266.1 GCA_030526765.1 Bacillota bacterium | reverse complement strand
ATATTGGTATATATCACAATAAGAAAAGACAAAACAAATACATCCAAAATCCAACTCTGAAAAGGATGATTTTAATCGTGAATATAAAAATCAATTCTGTATGCAAGCAATTTCTGAAAGGTATCATCGTGGGCTTCGGCGGCATCGCCCCGGGTCTGAGCGGCAGTGTCCTGCTGATCATATTCGGTCTGTATCAAAAAACACTGGAAGCACTGGGAACCTTTTTTTCGGATGTGAAAAAGAACCTCTCTTTTCTGCTGCCGCTGGTAGCAGGAATGTTTACTGGTGTTCTGCTGTTCAGCAATGCGATCCATTATCTTCTGCAGCAGTATGAGATCCCCACCAGATTCTGCTTTCTGGGGCTGATCCTCGGCACCTTGCCTATGGTATGGCAAGAAGTAAAAAAAGAAGGCTTTCAATCCCGATATTATGGGCTAGTCCTTTTTTCCGCAGCGGCAGGAACATGGTTCTTCACTGCAAATCCCAATCTTTTTCCTCCCGTCAGAGACCCCAACCTGCTGCAGTCCGTTTTGCTGGGCATCGCCGTTGCCGCAACAGCCATCATCCCCGGTGTGGATCCTGCTGTATTCCTTTCGACCTTTGGTCTTTATGAAATGTATGTGGCAGCACTGGCTGAGCTGGAGCTTGCGATCCTTCTGCCTATGGCGGGCGGTCTTGCCGTCGGTGCCGTTGCCATCTCCTTCTGCATGAGCCTGCTGTTCCGAACCCATTATACCGCCACCTTTTCGGTCATATTCGGTATCTTCCTTTCCATGATCCCGAATATGCTGAATGAGACCTGTGTATTATCGCAGGATCTGACTTCTCTGGCATCTGTTTTCCTGCTGTGTCTGGGATTCGGAATCTCCTTTTGTCTGGGAAAATATCAAAAAAACAACACTCCGTAACCCGCTTGAATCTTGAATGTGAGGGATCCATCATGCTGCATTTTATTGGCGTTTACAATTACACCGTCATTCTGACATACCTGAGTCTGGTTTCCGCCGTACTCGGTATGGTTCTGGCTACAAAGGAAAACTTTACCGCCGCAATCCTCTGTCTGATCCTCTGCGGCATCTGCGATGCCTTTGACGGCACCGTTGCCAGATCCAAGAAAGACCGTACCGAAGACGAAAAATCCTTTGGGATCCAGCTGGATTCCCTCTGCGACAGCATCAGCTTCGGTGTTTTTCCCGTAGTTCTTTGCTACTGCATGGGCACAAACAGTATCTTTGGTATTCTCTGCATGTGCCTGTTTGCCCTTTGTGCTGTCATTCGTCTGGCTTTTTTCAATGTTCTGGAAATGAAACGGCAGCAGACAGAGGGAGGCAGCAATAAGTTCTATCGGGGTCTTCCCGTCACCTCTATATCCATCATCTTCCCTGTTGTTTTTCTGCTCCGTTTTGTTTTGCCTGAGCAATATTTTATAGCGGTACTGCATATCATGCTGCTTCTGGTTGCCTTTTTATTCGTTCTGGATTTTAAAGTCAGAAAGCCGGACTGGGGCAAGCTCCTTCCTATCGGAAAATAATTTATGCTTTACATATAAAAAATCGTCGGAAACAGTTCCGACGATTTTTCTTTTCCCAACCAGACATTTTTTAATACAGCCCCACTCCGGAAAGATACTGATCGATCCGTTTCAGTTTTGCTTCGGGGGAGTGTCCCATTTTTTTACTGATAAAGGTGCACAGCAGCTCCAGCGTAAAAGTAACCGCCACATAAGAATTAAAAAAGGCATTGCTGTCTACACTGACCGTCAGCACCTGCGTTGCATACTGCGCCAGCGGAGAGCTGTCCTTATCCGTGATCAGCACGATCTTTGCCCCTGCATCATAGGCCATCTGCATTGCCAGCAGATCCATCTGAGAATAACGGGGAAAACTGACTGCTATGACACAGTCCTCCGCCATAATATCCGAAAGATGGTCGATCACATTCAGTGCAGGATGGGAGGTTTCGTACACATCCGTCAACATATGCTTCAGCATCAGCAGCATCTGATCCCCGATACCGCTGTCCGCCCTTGAGGTAACGATAAATTTCCGCCGACTGCCGATGATCAGCTCTGCTGCCCGTTCAAAATCGATCCCGTCATTCTGCTGAATGGAAGATTGCAGATTCTGTATCACATTGGAGAAATAACTACCTACGATATCATCCCCCAGCTTATCGATGCTGACCTTCAGCCGCTCCGAGGGTACCGTGATGCTTTCGGAAACACTGTTGATCCGATCCGCATAGGTTTTACGGATCGCCTTCTGAAATTCCATAAAGCCCCCATAGCCAAGGGTACGGGCAAAACGGATCACAGAGGAATCGCTGATATTGAGCCTTCTTGCGATTTCCGTGGAGGTGATGAAGCAGGCCTCCGCAAAATGATCCAGCACAAACTCCGCAATCAGCTTTTCCTTTTTCGTCAGCTTCACATCCATCAGCCTTGCTCTCAGTTCTTCCGTCATATGCATCCTCCTTCCTTTTGCCACGCATAAAATGCTTCTTTGCCTCATTGAATCATATTTTTTTAAGG
>JAUNCB010000022.1 GCA_030526765.1 Bacillota bacterium | reverse complement strand
CCCACAAAGGAAAGGCCTACATTGATCTTCAGAGCGTTTAAGATGCAGGGAATATTGGCGGGGAAGATAACCTTTGTCAGAACCTGCAGCTTGCTTCCGCCGAAAATACGGATCAGGCGGATCTGGTCTGCATCTACCTGCAGAAACCCGTTCAATACGGAAAGAATCGTAACTACTACAGAGGTGAGCAGCGCTACCAGAATGATAGAGGACTGATTATTGCCGAACCATACGATAATGATAGGTGCCAGTGCCGTTTTCGGAAGGGAATTCAACACCACCAGATAGGGCTCTGCCACATCAGAGAGAAAACGGTTCCACCAGAGCAGGATGGCGGTAAGGGTGCCAAGGAGGGTGCCCAGCAGAAAGCCTGCAACGGTTTCCCATAGGGTAGTGCGGATATGCAGCAGAAGGGTGCCGTCCTGAAGCATTTCTGCGGCGGCAGTCAGCATTCTTGTCGGCTGGCTGAAAATAAAGGGATCGATCCATTCCCTTGCGGCGGCAAGCTCCCAGAAAAGGAAAAAAGAAATAAGAAAAAACAGCTGCAGAGCAATTACTGCCCGTTTCCGCCTTCTGAGGCGATGGAGAAAGGCAGCCTGTTCTTTGGATACACAGAAGTTTTGGTGCTTTTCAGACATGAACATCCAGCTCCTTCCAGATGGCGGTGAAGTAATCCTTGAATTCTGCGGCATCCCTCGCCTGTATGGGGCTGTATTCCTCCATAGAAAGGCGGATGGGGAAAATACGTTTCACTGTGGCGGGACGCTTGGACAGCACAATGACCCGATCGGACAGGCTGATGGCCTCCGAAATATCGTGGGTGATCAGAATGGCGGTTTTTCCTTCCTTACGGATGATGGTGCCGATCTCATCGGAAACAGAAAGGCGGGTCTGATAATCCAGAGCGGAGAAGGGCTCATCCAGAAGCAGGATATCCGGCTGTACGGCAAGGGTGCGGATCAGAGCTGCCCGCTGCCGCATACCGCCAGAAAGCTGGGAGGGCAGATGGGACTGGAAGAAAGAAAGACCGTATTGTGCCAGCAGGGTATCCACATGGCTGATATGCTCGGGCGTGAGCTTATGCTGGATCTCCAGCCCCAACAGAGCGTTGGAGCGGATGGAACGCCATGGCAGCAGATAATCCTTCTGGAGCATATAGCCGATGTTTCCTTTTACCTCCACCGTTCCGGCGGAAGGGGAAAGCTGCCCTGCCAGCATGGAGAGGATCGTGGATTTTCCGCAGCCGCTGGGGCCAACAATGGATATGAATTCGCCGGGATCGACGGTAAAGGTCAGATGGGACACGGCGGGCGTTTCGCCGTTCAGGCTGTGATAGCGCAGGCTGACATCCTGCAGGGAAACGATGGGTTCCATGAAAACATCCTCCCTTTGTGATTTGATACTTTCAGTATATTTTCGGCAGGACAAAAGGTGCATTTCCAAGGGGAGGAAAATATGCTATGATGGAAAAAAGAGAGGAGCGGAGCATATGAACTGGAAGAAAACTGCCCTTGTGGTGATCGATATGGAAAATGCATTTATAGACCCTGCATCGCCTTTGTGCATTAAAAACGCACTGGCAACGGTGCCTGCCTGCGGCAGAGTGATCTGTGCGGCGAGAGAGCGGAAGATGCCCGTATTTTTTGTGAATCGGGTTTATCGCAAAAATGGCAGCGACGTGGAATTTACCCGTTATCAGAGCTGGTTTGACGGCGGAAGATATCTTGCGCCGGGGAGCAAGGGGGTGCTTTCCATTGAAGTGCCGCAGGAATTTCAGCCAAAGGATGGGGATTATACGATTATCAAGCCTCGGTTTTCGGCTTTTTTCCAGACGGAGCTGGATCTGATCCTGCGCAGGCTTGGGGTGCATACGGTATTTCTGGCAGGAACCACCACACCTAACTGTATTCGCACCACCTGCTATGACGGAATCTCTCTGGATTATAATATCGCCGTGATCGAGGATTGCTGTTCCTCCAATACGGAGGAGATCCAGCGGGTAAATATGGAGGATATGGAACGAATCGGAGCAGTGATCCTGTCGGCGGAGACATTTCTTGCGGCGGATTTTGCAGGGACAGACCTTGCGGGAGAAATCAGACAGCGGGTGCAGGCGGATGAAACAGCACCAGAATAAAAAAATGGACTTGTGCAGAGGCACAAGTCCATTTATTTTATTCAGGCAGAACTGTTTCGGCAAATTCGGTGCGAACCAGTGCATCAAAAGGAACCCGTTTTTCCAATTCGCCGCCCTGTTCCATGATATCCTGTATCAGAGAAAAGCCCTCAGGGTCTACGGAAGGGGTGGTTTTCCAGGTATCCTGTGCTTTGTAGCGTGCAATGATGGTTGCCAGCGTATCTGCATCGGAATCGGGGAACTGAGGCAGTACAACCTCTGCGATCTCCTGAGCAGAGTGGGTGTTTACCCATTCCTGTCCCCGATAGATGGCACGGGTGAAGGCAGCAATGGTTTCAGGAGAATTCTGCAGGAGGGCACTGCTTGCCATATAAACGGTGTAGGGAACATAGCCGCTGGCTTCCCCCAGAGAAGCAACGATGTGCCCTGCTCCGCTTTGCTCCAGTGTGGTGGCAACAGGCTCGAACTCCACGGTGTAGTCTCCTACATCGCCGGTAAAAGCACCTGCGGTGGAGGAAAAATCAATATTATTGATGATCTCTACATCTTCTCCGATGGTCATGCCGTTGTCTTTGATGACATATTCCAGCACCAGCTCCGGCATACCGCCCAACCGTCCGCCGATCACGGATTTTCCCTTCAGATCTGTCCATTTGAAATGCGGTTCATCCACACGGGAAACAAGGAAATTTCCTGCCCGCTGGGTCAGCTGGGCAAAAACCATGGGATGATCTGTTTTTCCTTCGTTGTGGACATACAGACCTGCCTCGATGCCAAGAAGGGCAATATCTGCGGAATCGGAAAGGAGGGCGGTCATGGATTTATCGGCACCGTTGCCAATGGACACCGTTACATCGAGACCCTCCTCCTCAAAAAAGCCCAGCTCCTGTGCAGCGTACTGGGGTGCATAGAAAACAGAATGAACAACTTCATTGAGCCGTACCGGTGTGAGGGCAGAAGCCTCCGGCTGAGATGTGCAGCCTGTGCAGGCGGAAAGGAGAAGCAGTCCTGCGGCGGCAATACAGAATTTCTTTTTCATGGGGACCTCCCGGAAAGCGTTTTTTTAACTATATGCGAAGAGGACGAAAAATGTATGTTGTCCACGATTTTTTTCGGTGGGAAGATAGGCTTTTTCTTTTTTTTGGTGTATAATATTTTTTAAAATGGAGTTTTAGGCGCATTTTTGCGTTTTTCTATATTTTTGTTAAAAGGAGGCTGTTTTTATGGCTGAGAAAATCATGCTGATTGACGGCAACAGCATTGTGAACCGTGCGTTTTATGGAGTACCTCTCCTGACGAATAAAGAAGGGAAATATACCAACGGGGTGTATGGTTTTCTGAATATCCTGTTTAAACTGCTGGATGAGGAAAAACCGGATTATCTGGCGGTTGCCTTTGACCTCCATGCGCCCACCTTCCGTCATAAAACCTTTGACGGATATAAGGGAACAAGAAAAGGAATGCCGGAGGAGCTGCGGGAGCAGATGCCTCTGCTGAAGGAAGTGCTGCAGAGCATGCATATTGCTCTTTTTGAAGAAGAAGGCTATGAGGCGGATGATATCCTGGGCACCCTTTCTGCCATGGCGGAGGAAAAGGGGATGCTTCCTGTGGTTGTATCCGGGGACAGAGACCTTTTGCAGATTGCAGGGGAAACGCTCAAGGTGCGGATTCCCAAAACAAAGGGAGGAAGAACGGAAACAGAGGATTACTATGCAGCGGATGTAGTGGAAAAATATGGCGTGACACCGCTGGAATTTATAGATGTGAAGGCTTTGATGGGGGATACCTCCGATAATATTCCCGGTGTGCCCGGGATTGGAGAAAAAACGGCGGTAAAGATCATCCAGCAGTATCATGATATAGAAACTGCCATTGCCCATGCGGCAGAAATCAAGCCAAAAAAGGCTTCGGAAAATCTGGCGGAATTTCAGGAGCAGGCAAGGCTCAGTAAATTCCTTGCCACCATCATTCGGGATATGCCTTTAACATGGAGCCCTGAGAAAATGGGTCTGGGCGAAATGTTCAGCATGGAAGCGTATGAATGGATCAAGCGGCTGGAATTCAAAAGTATGTTCAGCCGCTTTGAACAGGCAGCTCCTGCGGAGAAAAAAGAGAAAAAGGAATATCGCATCATTACGGACAGGGCAGGTGCGGAGGAAATCGCAGCAGCGCTGGAGCAGGGGGATACAGGCTATTGCTTTATCTATGATGAAGAGGAGTGCTGTGGTCTTTCCCTGTATCAGGAAAAACTGGGCGGCGTATGGGTGGAAGCCTCTATGCAGCTTCTGATGGATGAAATCCTGCGTATTTTCCGTTCTTTCCTTACAGAGGATGCCTATGGGCGTATCGGGCATGATGTGAAAAAAGATATCAAGCTGCTGCGGGGCTATGGGCTGGAGGATTTTTCCGCTGCCTTCGATACTGCCATTGCGGCGTATCTGCTCAATGCCACAGGCAGCTCCTATGAATACGATGATATTGCGGCGGCATTCTTAGAGGAAACCTATCCCTCTGCGGAGGAGGTGCTGGGTAAGGGCAGAACGAAAAAAGCATTTCTGACTTTGTCGGAAGGAGAACGGACAGCCTTTGCAGCAGGGCAGGCGGAGATTTTCTTCCGTGCAAAAAATGTCATGGAGGAGCAGCTGCGGGAAAGAGAACAGCTCAGTCTGTTTTATGATATGGAAATGCCCCTGATCTATGTGCTGGCAGATATGGAGAAATACGGCATCAAGGTGGATAAAAAAGCCCTTCTTGCCTATCAGAAGCTTCTGGAGGAAAGTCTGGATGGCATGACGGAGGAGATCTATCAGCTGGCAGGAGAGGAATTCAATATCAATTCCCCGAAGCAGCTGGGCGTGATCCTCTTTGAAAAAATGAAGCTGAAGGGCGGCAAAAAAACAAAAACAGGGTATTCCACAGCGGCGGATGTGCTGGAAAAGCTGCGTCCGGAGCATGAAATCATAGATAAAATACTGAATTACAGAACACTGGCGAAGCTGAAAAGCACCTATGCAGACGGGCTTCTTTCCGTGATGGATATAGGAACGGAGAAAATCTATTCCACCTTCAATCAGACCATTACGGCAACGGGGCGGATTTCCTCCACAGAGCCAAATCTGCAGAATATTCCTGTCCGCCTGGAGCTGGGCAGAGAACTGAGAAAGGTTTTTATTCCCGAAAGTGATGCATACTGTTTCCTGGATGCGGATTATTCTCAGATCGAACTGAGGGTGCTTGCCCATATTGCAGGGGATGAAAGTCTGATCGAAGCCTTCCGAAGCAATCAGGACATTCACAGGATGACTGCTTCGCAGGTGTTCCATGTGCCCTTTGAGGAGGTGACATCTCTGCAGAGAAGCAACGCAAAGGCGGTCAATTTCGGGATCATTTACGGCAAGGGCTCCTTTACGCTGGCACAGGATCTTGGTATCACCAGAAAAGAGGCGGAGGATTATATCAGTGCTTATTTTGCCAGATATCCAAAGATCAAGGGCTTTATGGAGGATACCATTCAGAATGGAGCAAAAAACGGCTATGTTTCTACCCTGTGGAACCGCAGACGGTTTATGCCGGAATTGCAGAGCAGCAATTTTATCCAGCGGGCAGCAGGGGAAAGAGCAGCGATGAATATGCCCATTCAGGGCAGTGCTGCGGATATTATCAAGCTGGCGATGATCAAGGTGCATCGGGCATTGAAGGAGGGCGGCTATCGTTCCCGTCTGATCCTGCAGGTGCACGATGAACTGCTGATTGAAACCCATAAGGATGAAAAGGAAGCAGTTGCAAAAATACTGAAGGAAAATATGGAGCAGGCGGCAGCTCTTATGGTGCCGCTGGATGTGGATGTGCATGAGGGTGCGTCCTGGTATGAAGCGAAATAAAAGAGGGTTTAGTATGAAGGTTATTGGTTTGACAGGCGGTACGGGCAGCGGAAAAAGCGTTGTCAGCAGAAGCCTTGCGGCGGCAGGAGCTGTGATCGTGGATGCGGATCGGATCGCCCATGAGATTATCTGGAAGGGTGAGCCTGCGTATCAGGAGATCATTGCCTATTACGGCACAGGTATTCTGGATGAGGCAGGGAATATCATCCGAAAGAAACTGGGAGAGATCGTGTTTCACGATAAGGAAAAACTGGCATTTTTGAATCAGTGTACCCATAAATATATCGTTGCAGAGGTAAACAGACAGATTTCTGCGGCAAAGGCTGCGGGAGAGGCAAGGGCTGTTGTGGTGGATGCTCCTCTGCTTCTGGAGGCAGGGCTGGAAAAGGTCTGCGATCTGGTTTGGGTGGTTTATGCGGCACCGGAGGTGCGGGCAAAGCGTGTCATGGAGCGGGACGGGATTACAATGGAGCTTGCTGCGGCACGGATCGCCAGCCAGAAAAGCTGGGAGGAATACAAGGCTGCGGCAAGTGTAGTCATTGATAATAGCGGAGGCATGGAGGCGCTGGAGGAACAGCTTTCTGTGCTTCTGAAAACATTGTAAAGGAAACGATGGAAATGATTCGTTTTTTGAAGAAACTGTGTGTTTTGATATTTACAGGGGTTTTGCTGGCAGCCTTTGCCTATTGCGTGGTGCTGCCCCGTGTGCTTCCGTTAAAATATCAGCCGTTGATCGAGCATTACGCAGAATGCTATGGATTGGAGATAACCCTGGTGAATGCGGTGATTTTCTGTGAAAGCCGTTTTGAGCCGGATGCCGTATCCTCTGCAGGTGCCCTTGGGCTGATGCAGATCACGCCGGAAACAGGCAGATGGGCGGCAAAGCAGATGGGTTTCGATGCAGACAGCATCGATCTTCTGATGCCGGAGGAAAACATTCGGATCGGATGCTGGTATCTGAGCTGGCTGCTGGAGAAATTCGACGGCATAACGGAAACCGCCCTTGCAGGGTATAATGCAGGGCAGGGAAATGTGGAAAAATGGCTGGCGGATACCGAAATGAGTAAAGACGGCATCACGCTGGAGGAAATACCCTATGAAGAAACGAAAGGCTATGTGAGAAAGGTGCAGTTGGCGGAAAAGCTGTATCGGTACCTGTATCATCTGCCCTTTGAGAGGATTGGAATGATATGAGAAAAAGAATATATCTTTTGCTTCTTACCCTTTGTTTGGGGCTTTTTGGATGCGGACAGAGAGAAGTGGAGCAGGAGGATTTTACCGCAGCGGGTGAGGCGGGAGAGGTGAAGGAGACAGAGGATATGCTGACCCTTTCCATGCGGATCCCGGAAACGCTGAATCCTCTTTTGAACAGGGATGAAACGGTAGACCGAATCTTGAAGCTGATCTATCTGCCCCTGCTGGATTTTGACGATGCCGGACGGGCATACCCTGCGATCGGGGAAAGCTGGACCTTTGGAGAGGATGGGAAAACATTGACCATGCAGCTGAGGAACGACATCCTCTGGCAGAATGGAGGCAAGCTGACGGCGGCGGATGTGGTGTATTCCTTCCGCACGATCCAGAATGCACCGGAGGCCTCTGTGTATCAATCGGTGCTGCGGTATGTGGCAGACTGTACCCAAATGGGAGAAAACACGGTGATATTTACCTTTCATGAAAGCTTCAGTGATAATCTGAGCGCTTTGCGTTTTCCGATTATTTCAGAGAACTATTATAAAGGAAATCATGACCCTGCGGCGGAGGTGAATCAAACGCCCATGGGGAATGGTGCCTATGCACAGCATACCCATCAGCAGGCATCGGAGCTGATCCTTTATGCCAGTGAAACCTATGGCGGAGAACAGCCGCAGATTGCCCGTATCCGTGTGAAGATCACGGCGGGAGAGGATACGGATATTCATGCCTTTGAGCGGGGCATGACGGATGTGCTGGTGACGGATGCCATGGAGGCGGGCAGATATGCCGATGAAGGGGTTTCCGGTATGTATCAGTATGCCTCGAATGCATATGATTTTATCGGATTTAATTTCCGTAAGGAGATGTTTCAGGATAAGGCACTGCGGCAGGCGGTAGCCTATGCACTGCCCAAGGAAAGCCTGATGGAAAGTGTTTATCTGCATTATGGCGAGATGACCAACACGCCCATTCATCCGAAAAGCTGGCTTTATGAAGAAAATGTGGCGCAGTATGACCATAATCCCTCTATGGCATCTACCTTTCTGAAAAACAGCGGATGGACAGATGAAGACGGAAATGGGATACTGGAAAAGGAAATGGACGGTCAGACCAGGCCGCTGAAGGCGGTGATCCTGTTTAATCAGGAGAACACAGGAAGAAAACAGATCGCCTCCAGACTGAAGGAGGAGCTGACTGCCATCGGCTTTGATATTACGCTGGATCAGCAGCCCTTTGCGGTGTATCAGCAGAAATTTATGGAGGGGAACTATGATATCGTGATCGGCGGTTGGGATTGCTCTGAGATCACAGATCTGACACCCTTCTTTGGTACAGCAGGCAGTCTGAATTATATTGGTTATACAGATGCGGAGGTGGATCAGCTTCTGCTGGCGGCAAGAAGTGCCGTGGGCGAAGGGGCGACCCTTCTGGCATACAGCAGCCTGCAGAAAAAACTGGCGGAGGAGCTGCCCTATATCAGTATTGCCTATCGCAATGAAGCTGTGTTTGTATCGAAAAACGTAGGCGGAACCATCAGCCCAACGGCATTTAATGTATTTCGCGGCATCGAAAACTGGACTTATGAGAAAGGGGAATAAACCATGTCCGAGATCAGAACGAATCCCTTTACGGGAGAAATGACGCTTTATGCGGAAAACAGAAAAAATCGTCCCTATGAATTTGTCCATAAGACCCAGGCGAAAAATACGAATAACGAAAGCTGCCCCTTCTGCGGCGGTCATGAAACATGGACCACAGATGCAGTGTATCAGGATGGCTCAGACGGTGCATGGCAGATGCGGGTTTTCCCCAATATGTTTCCTGCGGTAAAAGAGGACTGTATGGAATGCGGACAGGAGCCTTTTTATGAAGCGGCTGCAGGCAGAGGCAGACATGAGGTTCTGGTGGACACACCGGATCATAATGAAACCATCGATGCCTTCAGCGTGGAGCGGATCGAAAGAGTGCTGCATGTGCTGCAGGACAGATTAAATCATTTCCGTGCCAAAGAGCATACGCAGTATGTACAGATATTCAAAAACTGCGGGCCCTCTGCGGGAATGAGCATCCGTCACTCCCATTGGCAGGTGATCGGTATGCCCATCGTACCCAGAAGGGCGGCGAACATGGCAGAACAGATGCAGGAGGATTGTCTTTTCTGCAAAATGCTTATATACGAGCTGGAACAGAAAAAGAGGATCGTTTCCGAAACAGAGCATTTTGTGGCGCTTACGCCCTATGCAGGCAGATTTCCCTATGAGCTGTGGCTGGCACCAAAGGCGCACCAGCGGGATTTTGGGGATATGAATGATCAGGAACGGAGCGATCTGGCACAGCTTCTGTGGGAAATGCTGCAGAAGGTGACCCGTCTGAAGGAGGATGTGGGGTACAATATCTGTGTGATGGACGGCCCCAGAAATCAGGATTTCCACTGGCACATTGAGATCCTGCCCCGTATTGGCGGCTTTGCGGGCTTTGAATATGCAACAGACTGCTTTATCTGTATGGTCAGCCCCGAACGGGCGGCGGCATATTACCGCGGTGAGGAATGGAAAGAATAAGTAGAAATCAAAACAGGACATCTGATCGAAATAAGATACAGATGTCCTGTTTTTTTACAGCTCCCAAT